>JAJRPH010000465.1 GCA_024280875.1 Deltaproteobacteria bacterium
ACGCAAGGACAACTGGCAGGCCGTCCGGGAACTGACTGGCCGATACCTCAAAAAAACCAATGGGAAGTTTTCCCTGCGCGCTGTTAAACAGCAATATGCAGACGTTCATCGAGTGCTTACCGAAGGCACGCGTGAAATCCGAATAGCGTTAAACGAACTCTCAAATATAAAATTCGATGAAACAGAGCCGCTGCATAGCGAAACGGCAACCGATCCCGGAATTTACGAACCACCTTCACAAAACCAGGCCCCCGGTCATTCATCAACCCATAAATCCACATCGTAACCAAAATATAGAGTTCTGATGGTCAAATGCCACGTGTCATCACTTCAATAACCGTTCAGAAAAAAAACAAGAATCGTTTCAATATTTTTATCAACGACCAGTATGCTTTTTCCTTGAATCGTCAGCATGCCGGAGGTCTCAAACAAGGAGAACCTCTTAGCAGGAACAGAATTGAAGATCTGAAACAGGCAGACGAGAAGGATACGGCCTACTCCCGGGCCCTTTTTTATCTGAAATTCAGATCCCGAAGCCGGATGGAGATTGAAAGATATTTAAAAGGAAAAAAATTTTCATCGGTTGCGATAACAACTGCCCTATCCCGGTTGGAAGACAATGGATATATCAATGACCTTAATTTCGTACGGCTTTGGATCGATAACCGACGCCGATTCAAGCCGAAAGGGAGTTATGCGCTAAAATGGGAATTAAGGGAAAAAGGGATTGATGAACAAATTATCAACAGTGTTCTCATGGATTTTGATGAAACAGAATCCGCATGGGCAGCTGTTACGCCCAGAATTGACAGAATGAGAAACCTTGAAAAAAGCAAATTCAAAAAAAGATTATATGATTTTTTGAACCGCAGGGGATTTGGCTATAGCATTTGTAAAGAAACCTGTGATCAGGCATGGGAAAAAAATATCCGCAGCAATTCCGATGATTGCCAATCCTGTAAAAAATCAATTTCGGATGGCAAAGAAAAAAACTCCACATTCAAGGCACGTAAATCCTGAGGAACAAGGCGTACGAATGTACGTTGAGTGACGAAGGATGCCGCGCAACACAGAATTTGAACTTTTTGTGAAGCCATCAAAAAAATAACATTTCCGATCATAAAGCTTGTCCCTTGTCATGCGAATAGAGATGGCATAACACTTCCCGCCCATCGATTATTTCACGAACGGGCGCTCTCCGACGGCATATTTCCATCACCTCGGGACATCGGGTATGGAACCGGCAGCCCGGAGGCGGCGAAGATGCGGATGGGATTTCCCCTTTTAACAGAATTCGCCGGCTCCGGATTTTACCCGGCTCCGGAACTGCGGCAATCAATGCTTTTGTGTAGGGATGCAGGGGATGTTGAATCACGTAAAAAGTTGTTCCGGATTCTACGATTTGTCCTAAATACATCACCGCTATCCGGTCGGCAATATTACTGACCACGCTTAAATCATGGGAAATGAACAAATAGGAAAGATGATACCGCTGCTGCAGGGAAATCAACAAATTGATGACCT
Organism: Deltaproteobacteria bacterium; assembly: GCA_024280875.1. Lineage (GTDB taxonomy): Bacteria > Desulfobacterota > Desulfobacteria > Desulfobacterales > Desulfosalsimonadaceae > SURF-3. Next base: position 1,525 of record JAJRPH010000465.1, read on the forward strand.
GAGCCTGAATCGAAACATCCAGTGCGCTGACCGCCTCATCACATATAATAAATTCAGGTCTTAGGGAGATGGCCCGCGCAATACTGATCCGCTGGCGCTGCCCCCCTGAAAACTCATGTGGGAAACGGTAAATTGAGTCCGCCGCAAGTCCGACCTCTTTTAACAGGCGTTTGGCGTGCTCTTTTCGGGAACCTTCAATTTTTTTAAACCGTGCAAGTCCCTCGGTGACAATATCAATAACCGTCATCCTGGGATTTAATGACGACAGCGGATCCTGAAATATCACCTGGATCCGTTTTCGCAAGCTATTCATTTCACGCGGCTTCAACGCATGCAAAGAAATTTGATCAAAAAAAACTTCACCCCCATTTGATTTTTCAAGTCCCAGAAGAGTCCTCCCCAGGGTGGTTTTGCCGCAACCCGACTCCCCCACCAGCCCCAGTGTCTCCCCGCGATAAATATCCAGGCTGACGCCGTCAACAGCACGGACATAATCAGTAGTTTTTGAAAAAAAACCCCGTTTTATCGGGAACCATGTTTTTAAATCAATGATTTTAAGCAGCGGTTCCGGTTTTTCGTCTATTTTATCAATCGCGTTTAACATCACATCTTTTTTTATTTTAAAATTAAAATAATGAGTCACTAAACAGAAACCCTTAATTCGGTTTGTCATTACGAGGAGAGAGGAACGAACGACGAAGTAATCTCCTGCTTTTAATGAGATTGCTTGACGTCGTTCCTCTCTCGCAATGACAGAAAATTCATAGTTGATGGACTTTCCGTTCAACCGAATTAAAGCGCTTACCTACCCGGAACTGCCTGACATAAGAAAACAGGCCGCTCGATGCCCGGTGCCGCAATCATAAAGCGGCGGATTTTCAGTCATGCACTTTTTCATTGAAAAGGCACACCGCTTTTCAAAATGACATCCTTTGGGATAGTCAAAGGGTGAAGGGACCTGGCCCGGAATATCTTTTAATTGTGTCCGTCCGCCCGTCAGTTTGGGAATGGCTTCCAGCAACCCGATAGTATATGGATGCCTGGGGTTTGAGAAAATATCTTCACGGCTGCCGGATTCAACGATTCGGGATGCATACATAACTATGATGCGTTCGCACATATCCCAGACAACCCCCATATCATGAGTAATCAAAAGCATGGAAGTATGCTTCTTTTTCATCGCCCTTATCAGTTCAAAAACCTGCGCCTGGGTGGTAACGTCTAACGCTGTTGTCGGCTCATCGGCAATGATCAGATTCGGCTCCAGCATCAGGGCCATGGCAATCATAATCCGCTGCTGCATACCCCCGGAAAGCTGAAACGGATAAGCAAACATCCGGTCCGCAGCATCCGGAATCCCCACTTTGCTTAACCACTGTTCGGCAAACTGCCAGGCCTCTTTTTGCGGCATTGCCTTATGCAGTAAAATCATTTCAATTATTTGTCGGCCGATACGGTGCAAAGGGGATAATGCGGACAACGGTTCCTGAAATATCATACTGATAGCGCGCCCCCGAATATCCTGCAGCTGTTCCGAAGTCATTGACATGATATCGAGTCCATCAAACCATATTTCACCCGATTCAATGGTCCCCGGCGGTGAAGGAATCAGGAGGGGAATCGAGAGTGCGGTCACGGACTTCCCACAACCGGACTCCCCCACCAGGCCGATGTTTTCTCCCTTTTCAATATGAAAAGAAACTCTGTCAGCGGCTTTGAATGTTCCGTCATCGGTTGAAAAGCTGACGGTCAGGTCCCTGACTGTCAGCAATCGGCTCTTTGATTCAGCTTCTTTGTTCAGGACGTTTGTATCCATCAATGCCTTATTATTGAAGTCTGCTGTATTGTTTCGGGTCATAAGCGTTTCGAATTCCTTCCCCGACAAAAACGCCGAGCAGCATCACTGAAAACAGCGCCAAAGACGGATAAAGGATCAGCCACCAGGCCCATCTGTACTGCTGGGCCTGAAATAAAAGTTCACCCCAACTCGGCGTTGGCGGGGGAAGCCCGAAACCGAGATAATCAAGGGCTGCAAGTGCGCCGATAGCTCCCACGAGAAAAAAAGGGAAAAAAGTGATTACAGGAACCAGGGCATTGGGGAGAATATGTTTATAAATAATTTTAATCGATGGAACGCCCATGCATTTAGCGGCCTCGACAAACGGTCTTTTCCGCAGGCTTAAAAATTCCGCCCGGATATAATAAGAAATCCCCACCCAGTTAAACAATCCATAGCAGATTAACAGAAGGGAGAAACTCCTCCCATATATGGATCCCATTAAAATTATCACATACAAAAAGGGAAGCGCACTCCATATTTCGATCATCCGCTGGGCCGTGATATCCAACTTGCCGGCATAATACCCCTGAACCGCTCCGGCCGTCACGCCGATGAGCATGGAGCAGCCGACAAGCACCAACCCAAACGTTAAGGAGATTCTAAGGCCGTAAATAATGCGGGCCAAGACATCCCGGCCCGCTCCGTCAATCCCCATGGGATGGTCTTTCACCGGCGGGTACGGGAAACGGACTTCGTCCTTTTCGAATGAAGCCGTATATTGCCCCTGGTCGATGACCACACGGTAGTCATCAATAGGCTGATCGAATCTGGTTTGTACGAGATTCAAAAGAATCTGCCGATCATCTTCTGCAATCCGGGTCCAGATACTTGCCCCGGTTAAAACCGGTTGAAGCGAACGATCAAAAACAATCGATTCAGCTGGCGCTTTCTTGCCGACTATTTCCTTTAAAGTCATCCGGACTGTTCGGGGTGGATTCTTCCGCGACCGGTAAGTTGCCAATGAGGCAAGCATTTTTTCACCTGAACGGTTTTGAATGGTAAATTCGACAAATTCGGCTGCCTGGTTTGCAAACCGTGCGGAAATGGATTGTTCCAGCCTATCCGGGAGAATAAAATATTTTGCAAGGTTTTCCCCCTTAAAATTATTCTCCGGATCATTTACAAAAGATTTCAACAATATGGACCGGACAACCGTAAAGTCTTTTTGAATATCAACGGTTCCGATACGCAGTACCCGTGTCAGCCTGAGTTCAACTTCATCTGCGACGGAAATGGCGTTGGGATTGATACTTTCTAAAGGACTGTAAGGTATCAGGGGAAAAATCACGTAATTTCCAGAATGATCTGCAAAAGCTTCGGATTGACTTAACCGTCGGTAATCCGGGCGGGTTTGCCTTCCGTTGCCGGTGAACTCATTTTCCGAGTAATACTTAACCACCGGGAAATAAGATTGTCCGTTATACTTAACATACAGCGGCACATTATTGCACAACACCTCAGAAAACAGACTCAGACCATATAAAACACAAATAATCCATAAGGAGAAGTAAGCCCGTTTCATGGATTTGAAACGCAAAAAGCGCTTTTTAGCCACCGGATTTTTAAATATTCGAATATTCATTAGGCAATGACAATTATTGATTCTATAAAACAGAAAAAACTTTGAAACCGTATCAGGATTTTTGGAAATTAATTCGCGGATCGATTATCACGTATAAAAAATCTGAAAAAATATTTCCCAGCAGCCCGAGAATGGACGTCAGCGAAAGGATTCCCATAAACACCGGATAATCACGTCCGACGATCGCCTCAAGGCTCAACCGGCCCATGCCCGGAATTTCAAACACCTGCTCGATAATCACCGAACCGGCAAACATGACAGTCAGAATTCCCCCCATACCCGTGGCAATGGGAATCAGTGCATTTCTGAACGCATGCTCCCATACCGCCCGTGTAAAACTCCCGCCCTTGGCAATAACCGTTCGGATATAATCCTTGCTGATCTGCTCAATTAATGAATTTTTCATCAAAAGCGTTAATACGGCAAAATTTCCGATCACATAACACAAGACCGGCAAAAACATGTGCATAAAAACATCTTTTGCCTGTCCCATAGGGGACAGCAAGTTGTATCCATCGGAATGAAAACCGGATATGGGGAATATATTCCACATGCCTTCGACCGTACCGCATAAGAGCATTTTAAGAACCATCCCCATTGCAAATGCCGGGATTGCATAACCGACAAATACGATGATGCTTGAAACCACATCAAACATTGTATTATGACGAAGGGCCTTGAAAATACCAAGGGGGATACACACCAGATAGGACAATAAAAAACCGGTTAACCCGAAAATAATGGATACTTTAAATCTTTCTTTGATCAGCTGCCAGGCGGTTTTATTGGGAAACCTGTATGACGGCATTTTCATGCCTATGCGATCGATGACCAGCCATTTCCAGTATCGCTTGTAAAGCGGCTGATCAAACCCGTAATACGCTTCGATTTCTTTTCTCTGTCTATCTGTAATCGACTGGGCGGAACCCGCTCCCGTGCACATTTCACCGCTTCCGATACCTTTCATTTGCATGATCGCCTGCTCTACCGGTCCGCCCGGAACAAACTGAATGAGCAGAAAACATAAAACGGTGATGCCGATAAATGTTGGAATAATCAGCAATAAACGTTTAATAAAATAATCCAGCCGTTCCATTATTCCTTAACCATCCTGTTATTCGTTCAGGTTGTTATGTGAAAAAGGCAGTCTTGACATGAATTAACTATTTTTATTATTAGATAATCCATGTAATATCAAGTAATATGGCAATCAAATTTTAACAATCCATCCAAAATCTCATAAGCTAAAAAGCTTAAACTTCATGAAATTTTAATGAATCAGCATACTGTACCTTGATCATTTTTATTGACAAGTCACTGTTTTTTCGGGAAAATTAAAAAATTAAACTTACAGGTTTACTCCCTATAGTGCAAATTCCTCCGAACATAAATGATCCGCCCCAGGGTCCAATTGTAGACTTTGACAGCATTCTTTTAGATTACCCGGATCACGATAAGGTGGTGGATTTAAGCAGTATTGAACTATCAGGCAACAAAAAACGTTCCGGATTCAATCTGCATTCAATCCGGGTAAATGCCCCGGATTTACAGTTAATTGCAAGGTCCAGTCTGCCGCTGATGAGCATCCTTTACTTTGCAACAAGCGACTCGCCACCGCTAATGGTTCCCCTTTCTATTGTTATTCTATCATGCCTGCTGTTTCTGTTCTACCACCTGTATCTCTACCGTCAAACAAACCGTTCCGGGTTTTTAAAAAAATTCATGATATCCGCCAATCAACTGGATATCGCCACCGCTCATCTGGCATGGTTGTTTGATCCGGCAATACCGGCACCGATGATGTTGCTGATAATCATAGCGGTGATTGGTAACGGCATACAGCATGGCTTTACCACTTTCCGTTCTTTGCAGCAAACGACGCTTCTGGTGGCACCGGTGGTGTTTATCATTCGCGTACAGCTGCTCGGATTTCATTCGCTTTCCTTGATTTTTCTGTTTCTATGCGCGTTTTTCTTATTTTATGCCTACTTTCTTATTTACCGGATTGACTGCATTCAATCTGAAACTGAAACCCGTTCCACCACCCTTGAGCTCAACAACTACAAATTAAAGCAGCTGGGCATGGCGCTTCAGAAAAGCGAAGTCAGATATCGAAATATTTTTGACGACAGCAGCGCAGCAATGGTCCTCTTAGAAGACAATATGATGATATCTCTTGTAAACTCAGCTTTTCTGAAACTTACAAAATATTCTAAAAGCGAATTATACAATAAGAAAAGACTGTCGGATTTAATTTACAAAGATGACCTGAAACGCATTCAGCGGTTTCATGCCAAACGTAAAAAAATGGGCGGGACAACACCCACGGACTATGAATGCAAGATGGTCGATAAAAATAATAATATCAAACACGTCATTATCCGATTCAATATCACCCAGTGGCATGAACGCATCATGGCTACGATTTCAGACATCACGTCGAAAGAACAGGCCAAATCAGCTCTTTTGCGATCCATCAAAAAACTGCGGCAAACCGCATCTCAACTGGCACTAAGCCAAAAAAGATATCAAAATCTTTTTGAAAATACCGGCACCGCCACCATTCTTGTTGAAAAAAACATGCGCATTTTAATGGCCAATTCAAAATTCTGCGAATTGACCGGTTTTTCAAAAAAAGAAATCACCGGCAAAAAACGATTAAACGAATTTATTGAGCGTAAAAATTTGTACCGAATCAGGCGGTTCCATGCGAAGCAAAAAGAAAAGGGACTCCCGCTGCCGACCGAATATGAATGCCTGATGGTCGACAAAGAACGGCAATTAAAACATATTGTGATGAAAATTTACACTCCTCAAGAGCAGAAAAACAGCATTGTCTCCTTTTTTGACATTACAAAACGTAAACAGGCGGAAGCCGCGCTTCAGGATGCCCATGAACGTCTGAGAATCGTGTCTGTCATTGATGAGCTGACCCAGGTGGCGAACCGGCGACAGTTTAATGAGAAACTGGATCATGAGTGGAACCGACTGAAGCGTGAAGGCCTGCCCTTGTCTTTAATTATGTGCGATGTGGACTGTTTTAAATCATATAATGATACGTATGGGCATCTAAACGGCGACAGGTGCTTGCGTTCTATTGCAGATGAGATCTCAAAAACGGTGAAG
>JAJRPH010000466.1 GCA_024280875.1 Deltaproteobacteria bacterium
CAGGGGGACCGGTGAATTCTTTGCATAAAGCTCTGCCATGCGCTCAATATCTTCTGCTGGAACGCCTGTAATGCCTGCTACTTTTTCAGGGGTATAGGTGGAAACCACCTTTTCAAGAGCTTCATAATCTTGGGTTCTTTCTTCAATGTATTTTTGATCATGCCAGCCGTTTTCGATGATCACATGCATCATTCCGTTTAACAATGCCACGTCCGTTCCCAGCCTATGCTGCACCGCAACGTCTGCAAATCGGCTTAACTGGATCTTTCGAGGATCCGCCACGATAAGCTTGGCCCCTTTTTCCTTGGCCTGGAAAATTCTTCTGGCAATTAACGGATGACACGCTGTTGTGTTGGTGCCAATAATAAAAATACATCCGGCATTTTCAAAACCGGCAATAGAATTGGTCATGGCACCACTGCCGAATGCGGCGGCAAGACCTGCCACCGTGGAAGAATGTCAGAGACGCGCGCAATGATCAACATTGTTGGTGCCGATCACCGCCCGGGCAAATTTTTGTGCCAGATAATTCTCCTCATTGGTAATTTTGGCGGACACCAGCACCCCGACGCTGTCCGGACCGTGCTTATCAATAATTTTTTTAAACCGGTCCGCAGTAACCTGAATAGCTTCGTCCCACTCGGTTTTTATAAACCGGCCGAATGTTTTGACCAACGGCTGTTTCAGACGCATAAAGCTGTTAACATACTCATGCATGTTCCAGCCTTTAATGCAGAGTTTTCCCTCATTAACTGGATGGGTTTTGTTCGGCAGGGTGCCGACGATTTTCCCGTCGATCACTTCAAAAAGAACCCCGCAACCGGTCCCGCAGTATGGACAAACCGAAGGCACAAATTTATAGTCCATGTTTATTACTCCATTTTAAACAATTATTCATTAATCGGTATCGGTTCCAGAACCACCTTTTCACCGAGAACGGAAAAGGGCGATTGATCCGGACTGGTTCCGGTTTCATAATCAAACACATCCTGTACAATTTCATCCACCTTCCGATAGAGTAGCCGTAACGGGATGTCTGACGGACAGGCTTCTTCGCACAAACCGCAGTCAATGCACCGGCCGGCCATATGCACGGCCCGGACCAGATGAAAAATAGGAATTTCAGGCGGCAGATTACCAGCCCGAACAAGATCCTTATGCTCTAAGCTGCATTCCTTGCAAAAACAGACCGGACAAATATTTCGGCAGCCATAACACTTGAGGCATTTGGAAAATTCATACATCCATCGTGAAAACCGTTCCGCATGGTCAAACGCCTCCATATCTTTTGGCGCCATGGATTTTCCCAGCCCCATCTGCTGTTTGTAAGGTGCTGAGACTTCGGGTTGCTCCGAATCGGAAGAAGCTTCAAACGCTTCCAGGGTTTGTATTTGATTCGGATTTAATTGATTCCAGACATATAACACATGCAGGGCCTGTTGATTGCAATCCCGCGCCAGTAAAATGCCGATTTTCATGTCCGGATGCTCGGCAGCCACTTTAGTGGCAACTTTTTCAAGAGAATAATGGGCTTGACCTGCAACCAAATCCTTTACCTCATCGATATTTTCTTTGGTGAAAAAATGGGGCATCACATGTCCGTCAACCTTCTTATAACCGATAAATATGTCGACTTTACCCTCTTTGAGCCACTGTTCAACCTGCGCTTGCATTTTGTCCTCCCTGAATGCTTACCGATTTACCCGCCCTCGACTTTCCGGTGTCCCCAAACGTGTGAATATTCTTGCCGGAAAGCGGATTTGGACCCAGCTGGCTGATCTTTTCGGTAAACTCGGTCACAACCTGAGTAAACTTTTGGGCCTCGGCCGAAGAAATCCATGCCAGATGCAGCCGGCCTTCCAATCCCATAAACTTGAGAAGTTCCTGCATAAACCGCATTCTTTTAATCGTCATGTGATTACCGTACAGGTAATGGCAGTCTCCGACATGTCACCCGCCGACCAGGACGCCGTCTGCACCGCTTTGAAATGCCCTCAAAATATGATGAGGAGAAACCGTGGCTGAGCACATGACCCGCACGGGACGAATATTAGGGGGATACTGCATTCGGCTCACGCCGGCCAGGTCGGCCGCGCCATAGGCGCACCAATTGCACATAAACGCTATGATTTTGGGTGTAAATTCTTCTGTTTGCACCGTTTTCTCCTTTTATCTTTATGCAGTCAACGCACTGTTGATCTGGGCATAAAGCTGATGGTTGGTAAAACCCATAAGAATAGGGGCTTCTGATGGACAAGCTGCCGCACATGCCCCGCATCCCTTGCACAATGCAGGATTAACCTCGACAACCTTCTTTTCACTGTCAAACGAAATCGCACCATACGGGCATACGTTGATACACCCCAGGCAACCTGAACAAAATCTGGGGTCGATACGCGAAATAATGCCCTCACCTTTGATATTTTCCATGGCCAGAACCGTGGCGGCACGTGCTGCCGCCGCATGAGCCTGAGTAATGGATTCATCAACAGGTTTCGGGGCATGGGCCAAACCGCAGATAAACACCCCACTAGTGGCACAATCCACTGGTTGCAGCTTCACATGCGCCTCCATGAAAAAGCCGTCCGCGCTTTGGGGAATTTTATACATCTGTGCCAGGGGGTTCTCCTTTTCCGGAACAACGGCGGACGCAAGAACCAGCAGGTCCGGGTTAATCCGCATCTGATGGGAAAGCACAGAATCGGTAAAAGTCACACAAAGCAGCCCGGCATCATCTGTTTCAACCGTGAATTCATTTTCAGGATTAAAACGGATAAAAACCACACCGGCCACCCGTGCCTTGCGATAAACATCCTCCCGCAATCCATAGGGCCGCATATCCCGGTATAACACAAAAACATCCATTTCCGGTTTCCGCGTTTTGAGCGCTAAGGCGCTGGTAATTGACTGCGTACAACATAATTTGGAACAATAGGGCCGTTCGGGAATCCGTGAACCGACACACTGGACAAAAACCGCACTGTTAAGACGGGTCAATCCGGAATCATTGTCGGTTAACCGTTGCTGAAGGTCCAGCCCGGTCAGCACCCTCGGGTCCTTACCATAAAGATACTGTTTCGATTCAAATTCGGCAGCGCCTGCGGCAATAATGGTCACGCCGTGTTCCAGAGTACTTGTCTTCTCGGTTTGCCCGCTATTCTGTCCACTATTCTGCCCACTATTGTGACTGATGGTTGTTTTGAAATTTCCGACAAAGCCTTCCACTTCTTTAACACTTGCGTTAAAAAATATGTCGATATTCTTGTTGGCGCTTACCGTTTCAATCAGCCCGCTGACATATTTCTGAATAGGCTCTCCCCTCCAGGTCTGGAAAAGATGCCGGGCCTGACCACCGAGGGAATCAGTTTTTTCAACCAAATAACTATGAAATCCCTGCTCCGCCAGATTTTTGGCCGCCTCCATACCGGCAACACCACCGCCAATAACTAGGGCAGCATGCTTGACCTCGAAAACGGGATCACTTAAAGGTTCCAGCAATTTCGCCTTTGCAACCGCCATTTCAACCATATCCATGGCTTTTTGAGTGGCAAGCTCCGGCGCATCCTTATGAACCCAGGAACACTGATTCCGGATATTGGCCATTTCAAAAAGATATTTGTTAATCCCTGCGTTAATTAATGTTTCCTGAAATAACGGTTCATGGGTTTTAGGGGTACAGGCCGCCACCACCGCCCGATTGAGCCGCTGCTCCTTGATGCTCTGTGCGATTTTATCCTGGGTGTCCTGGGAACAGGAAAACATGTTTTGTTCCACGTATACAACGCCCGGCAACCCCTTTGCATACTCAACCACTGCTGGCACATCCACCACACCAGCAATATTTGTACCGCAACAGCAGACAAACACACCGATGCGCGGGGACTGACCACGAACATCCTGCTCTTTGGGGATATCTTTTGTTTTTGTCATGGACCAGCGGGCTTTGGATAGTTTGCTGGCCGCCATCCCTGCTGCTGCACTGGCATCAATCACCGAAGACGGAATATCCTTGGGCGCCTGAAATGCGCCGCAGACATAAATACCGGGTTTAGATGTACACACCGGTTCAAAACTGTGGGTAACGGCATAGCCATATTTATCTAAATCAATCCCTATCTTTTGGGCCAGTTCCGCGCTTTCTTTGGTCGCTTTAAGCCCGACTGAGAGGACGACCATGTCAAATTCTTCATTAATGCGTTTTCCGGATTCGCTCACATAGGAAATAAGATGTTTTCCGGTTTCCTTAACCAAGGGCGCACTGATAATTTTTGATTTAATAAACCGGACATTAAACTCATCTTTGGCGCGATTATAATATTGTTCAAAATCTTTGCCGTTGGTTCGGATATCAATATAAAATATGGCGGTGTCCAGATCCCCCCCACTGTGCTCCTTGGCCAGCATGGCTTCTTTTACCGCATAGGTGCAGCAGACAGAAGAACAATATCCGTTGCCGCAATGGTTCTCATCCCTTGATCCAACACATTGAACCCAGGCAATTTTTTTCGGTTCTTTTTTATCCAAAGGCCGGACCAGATGCCCGCCAAAGGGGCCGGATGCGGACAGAATTCTTTCAAATTCAATACTGGTGACAATATTCGGATATTTCTTGTATTCAAACGTATCAGAGGTTCCCGGATCATAGGTCTCACCGCCAGGGGCAACAATGACCGCACCCACGTTGACCGCTATTTTTTTGGCCGCATCATTAAAATTGATGGCGTCCGCCGGACAAAACTTTTCGCAGGCCCGGCATTTCCCTTTGGTAAGATAAATGCAATGCTCAGCATCTATAGCGTATTTCAGAGGCACCGCCTGGTCATACTGCACATACACCGCTTTACGTTTAACCAGACCTTCATCATATTCATCAGGTACTTTTTTGGGACACTTTTCCGCGCATAAACCACAGGCAATACACTTGTCCATATCCACATAACGTGGATGCTGGATCACACTGACTTCAAAATTACCCTCTTCACCGTCAATGCGATCCACTTCGGAAAGCGTCAGTAATTCTATATTGATGTGCCGGCCGACCTCGACCAGTTTGGGTGAGATAATTCACATGGCACAATCATTGGTGGGAAACGTCTTGTCCAACTGCGCCATCATCCCTCCAATGGAACTGGAGCGTTCGACAAGATATACATAAAAACCGGAATCGGCCAAATCCAGGGCGGCCTGCATGCCGGTAATTCCCCCGCCCACAACCATTACTGAACCGATCTTTTCTTTTAACATTTTTTACTCCTCACTCAAAAAAGATGTAACACGACTGATATCAATCTCATTATCGCTGATCCCCAACAATTTACCGTCAATGCCCATCGTAAGGCCGAGGAGCTGGGGATAAAGAATGGCGGGCAACAGCGCATCCGCCCCTCCGTTGTCTGAAATGATTCTCTGCTGGACCGTATCAAACTGAATATGACAGTAAGGACAAGCCGTGCACACATAATGCGCCCCGGCTTCTTTCCCATCTATTAATTTTTTTTTCGTTAAATTCTCGGAAAGATCGTCGTCAATTCCCATAACCGGTGCGCCGCAGCATTCAAGCTTAAGGGACCAGTCCACGCTTTTGGCCCCGGTCGCTTTCACCAGCGCATCAATTAATGAAGGGTTGACCGGATCATCGAACTGGGTAACGCTGTTCGGCCGCAACACATGGCATCCATAATGGGTTGCAATATTAAGGCTTTTATACGGCTTTGCTATTTGCTGTTTTATGGCGTCAATGCCCACATCGTGATAAAGTACCGAAAGAAAATGCTTTATTTCTACATTCCCTTTATATTCCAGACCGTTTTCAGCCAGCAAAAGACGAACTTGCTCCTGAAGATCGCCTTCCTCAGCCATTAAAGATTGCGCTTTCTTCAGGCTCCCATAACAGCACTGGCACAGGACCAGTATATCAAGATCCATTTTCTCCGCCAGAGCCAGATTCCTGACAGCCGAAAGCAGAAACGCTTTGGGGTCCGTGTTTCGCATGGGATATCCGCAGCAGTTAAACTGCCGGACATCCACCAGCGCCACCCCCAACTCTTTTAACACCATCCTGGCGGAAACATCATACTGTTTCACACGCACCGGGATATTACA
>JAJRPH010000467.1 GCA_024280875.1 Deltaproteobacteria bacterium
ATGGGGCTTAGGGTTGAATGCCAGTAGGGACTGGAAATCAAGGCGCCGAACTCCGCGCCGTTTCCGCCGGAAAAAGCGATCCCCAGAAATATGCCGATGCCGCCAATGATCCGTTTCCGTTCATCTGTAATCGGACCGGCGAAGATTTCCATAAAAAGGATCAACATGATATAACCCAGATAGATAAACGTCAGCCAGGTTGCCCATGCCAGAAGAGACGTAAAATTCGGACGGTATAGCACTTCAAACGAACGCCACATATGCCCCAAGGTCCATCGAAATTACAAGGACACCCATGGCGATAGTGATGGCTGCGGTCAATAAGGCGGTTGGCGCGATCGAATTAAACCGTTTGATTTTAAAGAAATATACAATCCAAGCAAACAGCGAAGCGCCTACACCGAGGCCGACGAAGTAGACCTTTGCTGCAACCCATAACCCCCACGGCACATAACTGCCATAATTGGTAACCAGTTCGCCCCCCAATAACCGTTCCACAAAGCCGCCCAACCCCCAGATCATTACCCCGGCCCACACGATACATGTAATTATCTGAATTGATTTATTCATGGCATCCTCCTTTCTTTAAGCCAGGTAATAAACTGATGGGTCAGTACCCAAAGACTCCTTGAGCCGATGGACCCTCCCCGATGCAATCAATTCATGTACCATGCTTTTTTTGTCGCCGTAATCCCCGAAATAGGTGGCGCCTCCCAGGCATGTTGTCACACAGGCGGGGAGCATTCCCTCCCGGATGCGGTGCAGACAGAAATGGCATTTTCGCGCATTGCCCATAGGGGAGGCGTGTTTTTTCGGCCAGCGTTTCCATTCTTTGCCGTACTCGAAATTGGGACGAGTCTCATAGAGCATGGTCTCCGGGGTTTTATGTCCGTAAAATTCACCAAAATCACTGGTTCTGGAATTGTAGGGGCATGCGGCAATACAGTTCCGGCATCCGATACAAACATCATAATCCACTACGACAATCCCGTCTTCCCGTTTCCAGGTCGCTTTTACCGGACAGACCGGTGTACATGGCGGGTTATTGCAGTGCATGCAGGGACGGGGGGTAAAAATCATGCGTACATGGGGAAATTCGCCGACCTCCTCTTTTGGCACGGGACGATAAAGAACCCCCGGTGGAAGATTGTTTTCCGCATTGCAGGACATGTTACAGGCATAACAACCGATACATTTTTGCTGATCGATCACCATGATCCACTTTCTCGCAGAAACCGGTTTTTTTAATGCGTCTAAGAGTTCTTTCCGCATTCGTTCCAATTGATTCCCTTCTGAAAATATTTGGGGTCCATCCAGGGGGGAGGCGCGATCCGAGGCATCTCTCACGGAATCCGTCGCACGTGCTGAACCTGTTACCATGGCAAGCCCACTGGCAGCGGCACCGGCCAATATTCGGCTTAAAAATTTTCTGCGATTTAATGCCGCACTTTTCTCCGGGTCTTTTTTTATTCGATCCCCGGATTCCTTGGTCCTGATGTGCGGGGTGCTGGTTTTACTTTTCATGTTTGCCCCCTTGTTGTTTCCATCGCGGTTGAAAATTTTAAAAAAGTCAAAAGCCACCCAGGGTTTCATTTGTCAGTGGCGAGTAAGTCAGTGTAAATACTTGAAATAAAATATATAACTTCATTCGGGTCGATCGGTTTCCGCAGGCAGGCATACATGTGACAACAAATGGCGTCTTTCATGTCTGGATGAAACCACCGGGTGGAGATGCCTAAAAAATTACTCTCCGGATAGGAGAGAGTCAGTCCCCGAATCTTTCGGTTGTTAATTCCGACCATGTCGATATCCAGAATTATGGCAAGGGGCGAAGATCTATCCAGAAAATCCGTCAGTTCCGCCAGAGACCCTTTTTTAATGGTTTCAAATCCCTCGCGAATCAGTATTTTGCACAGCACACACAGGTCCTCCGGGTCCGGTTCAACAATAACGATTGTTTTGCTGGCCTTCTTCATTGTCCTCATCTATTTATATAAATATTTAATTGAGTTTTTGCTGGATCGATATCATAGGAATTATTTTAAGTTAAATGCATGATTGGTGCCAATACTGAGGGGTTTTGATCAAAAATAGGAATAACTCCAGAGGGCAGTAACAAAACTATTGGGAATCATTGATACGGATGAATTTATTTTTAAAGAAAAATTTCTGTAAAGAGATCTGTCTTGCTGTTGAACAACCTTGAAAAGCGTTCAAAATTTAAGCGGCAGTGCAGGCAAATACGGGGAGATATTCTATTATATCTTATAGATTCAATTAATTAAAAATTGTTTAATATTTGGACGGTCTGCGACTAAAAACCTGACGATCAACACTCGATGTTCCATCCATAAATCAGTTAGAATCCGGTTGTTCAATCTGTAGTCTTTTAAGTTTATGATACCGGGAACTGCGACCGATGCCCAATCGCCGTGCGGCCTGAGTTTTGTTCCAGTTACACGATTCCAGAATCTGGATAAGGTGCTTTTTTTCGGTCTCTCGAAGGGTTTCCTCCCGGGCCATCGAAGCTGTAAAGCCTCCGCTGGGGGCACGGATAGCCAAAGGGAGATCAATTTCCTGTACAGTTTTGTCTTTTGCGAGAATCACGGCATGCTCGATACAATTTTCAAGCTCCCGCACGTTTCCCGGCCAGTGATAATTAAGCAGCAACCGCATGACACCGGGGTCAATCGTCCGGATCTCATTTTTTCCTTGTAATAATCTGAATTTATTTATGAAAGGATGCACTAAAAGTGGGATGTCATTTTTCCTGTCCCGTAACGCCGGCATTTGAATGGGAATCACATTCAATCGGTAATAGAGATCTTCCCGGAACCGGCCTTTTTTAACTTCTTTTACCAGGTCCCTGTTTGTTGCCGCAATAATTCGGACATCCACGGATAGCGTTTTTTCACCGCCGAGTCGTTCGAAAATTCGACTTTGGATGATTCGCAGCAATTTGACCTGGGCAGCCGGTGTAATTTCTCCGATTTCGTCCAGAAAGGCGGTTCCTCCATCGGCTTCTTCAAAACGGCCGGGTTTTGATCTCGAGGCACCGGTGAATGCGCCTTTCTCATATCCGAAAAGTTCGCTTTCCAGCAATGTGTCAGGGTATGCAGAACAATTGATTACCACAAACGGATGATCCCGCCGGCCACTTTTATCATGGATGGCGCGGGCAGCCAACTCCTTACCTGTTCCGCTTTCGCCTGTAATGAGGACGGTTGCCTCCGAAGAGGCCACATTTTCTATCATTCTATAAACAGCTTTCATTTTCGGATCTTTGCCGATCATTCCGGCATAGCTGGAAGCCTGGCCAAGCTGTTGTTTTAATTCCCAGATCTCTTCTTCTTTCACCCTGGCACGATATATCGCCCCGGCACTCAGGCGGAGGATGAGGGTAACGAAATTCAGTTCGCTGGAAATGTGTCGGCACTCTTCGGGACATTCAATACAAAAGGCGCCGAGGCAGTCGTTCTGGAAGGAAATTGGAAATAAGGCGATCCGTTCGACCCCGGCCTGGTTCATGAAAAGGGATATTTTAGATTTAGAAAGAAATACAGGAGATTCATCATGCTTGTCCACAACGGCAAATGTAGCGGCAACGAATTCCGGGTCATCAATGATGCTGATGC
>JAJRPH010000468.1 GCA_024280875.1 Deltaproteobacteria bacterium
AACAAGCTGGGGCTGGTTCAGCCGCCCAACGGGACAGCCCGGACTATTCCTGAAGCCGTCGCAGTGGTTGATGAAATCGGTTTTCCGGTCATTGTGCGGCCTTCCTATGTTTTGGGCGGTCGGGCCATGAAGATCGTATATGACCATAAATCTCTTGAAAATTTTACAAACCTCGCGTTGCTGGCGTCTCCGGATCATCCGGTGTTGATTGATAAATTTTTAGAAGATGCGGTTGAAGTGGATGTGGATGCGGTATGTGACGGCCGGGATACTGTTATCGGTGGAATCATGGAGCATATTGAGGCTGCCGGGATCCATTCCGGGGATTCCGCCTGTGTGCTGCCCTCATACAGCCTGACGCCGGGTGAAGTTGAAGAGATTACAGCGGCCACAAAAGCCATGGCAAAGGACCTGAATGTGATTGGGTTAATGAATGTTCAGTATGCCATTAAAGAAGGCCGGTTGTATGTGCTGGAAGTCAACCCGAGGGCGTCACGGACCGTGCCGTTTGTGAGCAAGGCGACCGGCGTGCCTCTGGCAAAAATTGCGACAAAAGTAATGGTGGGCAAAACGCTTGCTGAACTGGGTTTTACAAAAGAAGTGATACCCGCACATATTTCCGTTAAAGAAGCGGTCCTCCCTTTTGACCGGTTCCCCAATGTGGATATTCTTTTGGGGCCTGAAATGAAATCAACCGGTGAAGTGATGGGGGTGGATGAGGATTTTGGCCGGGCATATGCCAAGTCTCAAATCGGTGCCGGGCAGAATTTGCCGACTCAGGGGGCGGTATTTATCAGTGTGCAGGAAAAAGACAAGGCCGCTGCCCTGGATGTGGCCGCCCAGTTTAATAAAATCGGTTTTAAGATCATCGCCACCCGGGGGACATCGGAATATTTCAATGCTAACGGCGTTGACAACCAGATGATTAACAAGGTTTCTTCAGGCCGGCCCCATGTGGTGGATGCGATTATGAATCGTAAAATACAGTTCGTCATTAATACCGGAACCGGCGACAAAACCCAACGGGATGGATATCTGATCCGCCGCGCGGCTTTAAAATACAGTATTCCCTATGCAACGACCATCGCCGGGGCAAGGGCCATGTGCTTGGGGATCGCCGCGTTAAAGCAAAAAGCGCTTTCCGTGAAACCAATCCAGTTATATCATTAAGATCATACAAAAAAGGTAACCGTTCACGGGGGTACAACCACCGATACGCTTTCAACCGATGAACTGTAAGCATTCACAGGGTGCCGTAAATATGAGGCGCAGAGCGCATAGACATACTTTTGTACTTCAAGTGCTCGGCAACAAAGCAGATGCGGTGCCCTGTGAATGCTTACCAAAAAAGAGATTTGAACATCATGCATATTGACCAGGAATCGAGCGAAAGACCCAAAGAAGCGTGCGGTATTTTCGGGATACACAAACACCCGGAAGCGGCCCGGATGACCTATTTCGGGCTTTATGCCCTTCAGCATCGGGGGCAGGAAAGCGCCGGGATTGCTGTCGTCCGGGATGAACGTATTGCGTATCACAAGGGCATGGGGCTTGTTCCAGAGGTGTTTGACGATGCACGGCTGACTTTTTTAAAAGGCGAATGTAGCGCCATCGGTCATGTGCGGTATTCAACCACCGGGGAATCCATTCTGATTAATGCTCAGCCGTTTGTGATTACGCACAGCGGTAAATCTTACGGGGTGGCACATAACGGGAATCTTGTGAATGCGCATATTCTGAAAAAAGAGCTGGAAGAAGAAGGGTCTATTTTTCAAACCACCACTGATAGTGAAATTTTTCTTCATTTGTTTGTAAAAAATCTGAAACACGGGTTTGAAAAGGCCCTGGTCAACGCCGTGAGCCGTCTGGAGGGCGCTTATTCGTTTATTTTGCTGACCAGCCGGGGGGAGGTGGTCGGAATTAAAGATCCCAACGGATTCCGGCCCCTGTGCCTGGGGCGCTGCATACTCAATGACCGGTATGTACTGGCATCTGAATCATGTGCCCTGGACCTGGTTCAGGCGGAGTTTGTCCGGGAACTGGAACCCGGCGAGATCGTGATTATCAGCGACGAAGGGGTAAAAAGTATTCATCCCCACAAGAAGGTGCGGCACTCCAGCTGCATTTTTGAGCTCATTTATTTTGCGCGGCCGGATTCTACGATTTTTGGAGAAAATGTTTATCTGACCCGCAAGGCCCATGGCCGGCGACTGGCCAAAGAAGCCCCGGTGGATGCCGATTTGGTCATGCCGTTTCCGGATTCCGGTAATTACGCGGCCATCGGCTATGCCGAGGAGTCGGGTATTCCGTTTGATTTGGGGATGATACGAAATCATTATGTGGGCCGAACTTTTATTCAGCCAACCCAGAGCATGCGGGATTTCAGCGTACGCATGAAACTGAATCCGGTTAAAGAACTGCTCAAGGGGAAAGATATTATTATTATTGAAGATTCCATTATCCGGGGAACCACGGCCAAAACAAGGGTCAAAGCGCTTCGCAAGCTTGGCGTAAAGAAAATCCATATGCGGATCAGCTGTCCGCCCCACCGCTTTCCGTGCCATTACGGCATTGATTTTTCCACCAAGGGAGAACTCATTGCCGCCAGTAAATCCGTGGAAGAATTAAGAGAATTTCTCGGACTGGATTCCCTGCATTACCTGAGTCTGAAGGGGATGCTCGATGTAACCGGTGGTGAATCTCCTGAAAATAATTTTTGTAAAGCTTGCTTTGACGGTTGTTATCCTGTAGGATTTGATAATGTTGTGTCTAAGACATGTTTAGAATAGTGTTTTTGACATCTGTTTACGATTCCTGAGTATGGGGGCATAAATGATTGAGTCGAAATACTTAAAGGATAATGTCCAAAATATTCAAAGACTTATGGGGATTCCTGGGCTGAAGGAATTTGAAACCCGGAACCTGGCAAAGCTGTTGCGGCTCAGCAAAATACGTGAATATGAAAATGGCGAAAAGATCATCAAAGAAGGGGATGATGATCCATGGCTTTATTTTCTGTTGTCCGGACGTTTAATTATCAAGAAAAACGGCATTGAGATTGGCCGAATCGACCAGGTTGGCGAGATATTCGGGGAAATGAGAGTTGTTGACAGTCTCTCCCGTTCTGCATCGGTTTATGCGGATGGGAAAACCCTGTGCCTGGGCGTGGATACGTCGGCAAAAGGCCGTCTCAGTACGGTAAGCACTGAAGAAAGAGACGAACGGCTTGATTTTCTACTGTTATTATACAGAATTTTTTCAGAATACATGTCTATACGCCTTCGTGCCGTCAATGATGAACTGATCAAGGCAAAAGTCGAAGCGCAGGTGTTAATGGAGTCCAAGCGAGAGTCGTCTGAAGTTTAATTTTGATGGCTTCGTAAAAAGCCCAAATTCTTTGTTGCGCTTCATCTTTCGTTTCTTCATGGTACGCTAAGTACAAATTATCACTCAGGATTTGCGCGCCTCAAATTTGGAGCTTTTTTCTTTGCCATCGGAATCTGACTTTTTACGAGTTTGTCAATTTTGTTAGGCGTCATTTTCATGAGTGAAACAGTCGCGTTTTCAAAACATTCTGTTAATGTTTTTTTTCATATCCTGACCCAATGCAATCTCAAGTGTTGCCATTGTTATATCAACTCTGATCAGCACGGCAATAAAACCCTTTCCATTGAAACCATCCGTGCATGGTTGAATCTCTTTGTCAATAAAACCCAAAATGCCAACCTGATTTTTCTCGGCGGGGAGCCCACCATGCATCCTGACCTTGATAAGGGCGTTAAAGCCGCACGTGAAATGGGTTATTCGTCCATCACTATTGATACCAACGGTTACCTGTTTAATGATATTTTAAATAAAATCGAACCGGATGATATTGATTTTTTAAGTTTTAGCTTAGATGGTGCAACCTCTGAAACCAATGATAAAATCCGGGGAAACGGGTGTTATGACCAGTGTGTTTCCGGTATTCAACACGCAGTAAGGCGCGGGTTTAAAACCAGCCTGATTTTTACGGTGAGCAACGAAAACATCCATGAACTCCACATGATGCCGGATTTGTTAAGCCGTCTGGAGATGGACCGGTTTTTTATCCAGGTGATCGGTATTCGGGGGAAGTCGCGGGGAAAGTCGG
>JAJRPH010000469.1 GCA_024280875.1 Deltaproteobacteria bacterium
CAGCACGGGACGTCCGGCAACAGTTCGGAGCGTCTGCGCCAAATTGCTGCAAAAACTCTGACCACGAAGGCGAATGTCGCGACCGCTCTCCAGATGATCTCATGGGGACTGACTGTCAACGATTACGGCAATGCTCAATTAGACGAAAACGGCGATTTCATCAAACTCGAAGATGAGGGCATGACAAAAAAAATATGGCAAAAAATAACCACCTATGCCGATGCCCACGGCCTGAAAAAAGGCGATTATAAAAAGCTCAACCTGCCCTTTGAAAACCATCTATTGGCACAACCTGTAGAAATTAGAGAAAGAATGGCCCGGCGGGTTGAAGATTTTGTTTACAACCTGCTGGTAAATGTTTTTAACAGCAAAGACACCGCAGATTTTGCCATTGAAGCCATCATCAGCGCCGGTTCCTATGATCCCGGTCCCAAAGGGGCGCGGATTGAGCATCCGGAAGAATGGACACCGGAAAAAATCGCTGCGCGAGCGGCCGCCATTGACAATGATAAGGGACCAGGCGGCAACTTTGATGATTAAAAAAACCTATTGCCATTTCTGTGGCGGCAAATTATCGGAAAAGTTCCTTGAAGGGCGGGTCCGCCTGTTTTGCGAAAGCTGTCAGTCGCCCATTTATGAAAATCCGATTCCGGCATCCTGCCTGGTCACGATTGATGATCATGAACGACTGCTGCTGGTCAAACGCAGCGTTGATCCGAAAAAAGGCTGGTGGTGCCTTCCCGGCGGTTTTATGGAACTACAGGAGACCCCGGAAGAAGCAGGTTTGAGAGAACTGGCTGAAGAAACCGGGCTTACAGGAAAGATTGCTATGCTGCTGGGTGTCACAAGCCATCACAGCACCAGCTATGATACGATCTTGATGACCGGCTATCTCATCCGATCTTACACCGGAGATCTTTATGCCGGTGACGATGCCGATGAGGCACGCTGGTTTGCCTATGACGACCTGCCGGAGATTGCCTTCGACAGTCACAAAAAATTTATAACACTTTATTATTCAGCCTATGCATATACCCACCCATCAAATTCATAATGTGCTGAACGCTTACGCCAGGCGGCTGAAAAAAATACATGATGATGCTGCAAATGGTGCTATTGAGGAAGAGCCTGAAGACCGAATCAATGCGTATTCCGTTGAAGAAAAAAGGCGTTTAATCATTAATAAGATTTCGTCGGATATTATCGACCGAATAGCCAGTTCCAGACTGCATCCCCGGCCGCCTGAAACAAAAACAACGTTTACCGATCCGTCCCCGCATCCATCCCCACATCCGGGCCAGTCCTCAAGTGATCTGCAAACGGAATTGCTCCGGTACCATATCCTTACAAAAACCGGGGAGAAAATTTCCGCAAAGATAAAAATTCTGGATTCTGATTTTTTAATTAAACAACTGGAAGAAATTGCCCGAAAATCCTCGGAAAGTTAGAAATTGATGTCTTCAGGCACTCAATACCTCTTTTTCCAGTCTTTCTGAGAGTTTTTCTTCAGCAATAATCAGGTCATAATGTGTCTGCAAATTCATCTTCGACATTGGATGCATGCCCGGCATGCCATTGAAAACAAATCCGCCATTGACTTTTTGGGTACAAGTCTAATATAAAATAAATAAAAAGTACAATGGGTTCACAATAATTCGGCATGCGCCTTTGAATAAATGCGCCATCTTTTTTCAGATCTATGACAAAAAATTGCGGGGCATTTGGCAAGCGATGGAGAAAAAAATGAAAACAGTTAATGATATCCAGAAAATAATCAAAAAGAATAAACAAGCGTTAAAAAAGCAATATGGATTAAAAGAGGTAGGAATATTTGGCTCTTACGTTAAAGGGGAGCAGGATGAAAACAGTGATGTTGATCTCCTTGTAGAAGTAGAAAGGCCTATGGGGCTTGTTAAATTTATGAGGCTTGAAAATCACCTTTCACAAATTCTGGGTATAAAGGCAGACTTGGTAATGGAAAAAGCACTCAAACCAAACATAGGCAAACGAATTTTACACGAGGTTCGCTATGTCTAAAGAGGGTGAGCGTAGAGATATTCGGGATTATTTGAATGATAATCTTGATGGCTTCGTAAAAAGTTCAACTTCTGCGTTGCGCTGCATCCTTCGTTTTTTCATGGTACGATAAGTACAAATCATCACTCAGGATTTGCGCGGCCCTGAATTTGAAGCTTTTTTCTTTGCCATCCGTATCTGACTTTTTACGAGATTGTCAATCTTAAATAGGCACAGAGACGATATGGGATACCATAAAAGATGATTTGCCGGCACTTAAAAAAACAGTCGCAAGGATATTAACTGGCTGAGCAAACGGCATCATATAATGAACAAGCGTTGAGAACCGACTTGCCCTAAGACAATAGAAAATCCGATCCCAAAGGGCATGATTTACTGCATTGATGACAACCAATACCCAAATTTTCATAATCGTAATCGTATTCTTAACCTTTTTTTTAAAAAATGCTTCTCATGGGCGTGACGGCTTCACAAACAGCCTTTTTCCGCTCCGTGAAAATTTTGGGGCTGATTCCAACAAAAATTTCGTAAGCGTTTACAGGGCACCGCATCTGCGTTGTTGCCGAGCACTTGAAGTACAAAAAAGTACGTCTATGCACTCGCCGCCTCGCATCTACTGCACCCGGTGAATGCTTATAGTTTATTGATTGACAGCGTATCAGCAGCAAAGAACAGATTCTTTTATTGAAGAACTGGAATTTCTTTTTTTAGACCGAAAGATCAAACCTCAAAAATCTGGGCACAAAAAGAGAGATAAGTAAGGTGTCCCCGGAATTCTTTCAGATCCCTCATTGGCGAACTCCCCGCTGTTAATCCCTTTTCCTGAGCAGCCGGGAGAAAGTTTCTTCGGGCACCCTTGCCTTCACCTACTTGTTACCTCCTTTCAAGGTCCAAGACTGGATTTCCACCAGTTAGTTATCGACCATGCCGGTCGCACTCGTGGTTCGCTGCGCTCTCACGGATCTATCCTTGTTCGTTATATTTTTAAGCATCTTACACCTTTTTCGCTAAAAGATTTACACGGCGAAATGTTTCAAAACAAGTGCTGTCTGGCTGACTTGTTTTTTCGACCATTTGTTTTACTACGATATTCCTAAATTCCTTTTTGTCTTTCTCGTCAACACATTTCAGAAAAGGAACAATACTTGGTTGGTCTATCCACTTAGTCATTGTCTCTGCATCTGGAAAGATTCTGTCTGCGTTTTCTCCCCAAACTTTTATTTCTGAAAAGGAAAACTGTTCTGCTAATGATTTATATTCTTCTATGTCGGGCATATACCAAGGCCAAATAAAACTTTTAAAGTATTTCTCATATCTTGGCTGTTTCATCATCTTCTTAATTACTTCAAAGAAATTTGAACAGTTTCCATTAGCAGCAAAATTAAAACGGGCAATTCCATTACTCTTTAATGCGGAATAAACGTTTGTGATTAATTTCTTATGATCTTTTACCCAGTGGAGAGTTGCGTTTGAAATAATAATGTCAAATTTTTCTTGATAAGTAATTGTATCTATATCGACAAGTTCAAATTTAAGATTAATTGATTTGTGATTTTTTTTCGCAGTTTCAATCATGCCTTGGGATGCATCAATTCCCACAACATAACCGTTTGGTACATGATCAACTAATTGGGCTGTTATGGCTCCGTCACCACAACCAAGATCAAGAATATATTCATTGCCATTAAATTGTAATTCTGAAATTAATTTCGCTCCCCATTCTTTTTGGTGACTTGAGGCTTTCTTGTATTTTTCTCCATCAAATTCAAAGGTCATTCGTTTTCTCCTCGATTATTTCAAATATAACGACCAAGCTCACCTGCCGCTATAGAGCGCCAGCGAAATAGCGGTCAGGTGGAGCGCTTCGTTGAACGAAGCCGCTACGCGGCGGAAAA
>JAJRPH010000470.1 GCA_024280875.1 Deltaproteobacteria bacterium
CATTATAATAAGGTCATTCTTGCATGTAACATCTACAGATAAACTCAAAAAAACCGAGCCCCAACTTTTATCAGGCACCCAGATTTTTGATTATCTGCCGTAATGTGTGGAATTCAGCCTTAAGCTCTTTTCTGATTTGTTCCACAAAATAATCAATAACTTCTTTGGATTCCTTTGACAGCGCGGCGCCGATTTCCGGCTTAGCAACTCTTGGTGTACCGGCACTTGCGGTGATTGGGATTTCTCTGACTGCCGGTTCTCTGGAACTATCTCGGAGCAGCACCCGTTGTTTAAAATCCTTGAATTTTTTAACTTCACCTGTGAGCAGTTGCTTCTTCTGGCTTGCCTTCATGCCCGGGGACAGCAGGACCTTTTCAAATTTTTTATAAACTGACGCAACAAATTTCATGGCATCCGGATGTGCACGGGCTTTTTTGGCTTTGATATACTTACCGATGGATTCATGCAATTTCAAAAAAAGTGAAAGGATTTTATCATCCTTATATTTCTGTTCCAGGCGTTTTGTTTCGGCAAGAAAATCCAGCATTGTTTCATCGGTAATTTCCCAGTCAATGGAAAAAACCAGCGCCTTCAAATTTCTAATCGGTGAGTCCTCGTCAAGATTATCAGCGTCACTAACCGCCACGGGCTTTACCGATTTTCGGGTCTTTCTTTGTGATTCGTCAGAGACACTGACTACATTAGAATAGTCTATTGACACCGGAGTCACTTCGGAATCATCATCTCCAAACAATTCATCTAATCGACTTGAAACCTCTGCGCCGAGGCTTCCATCATCATCATCCTTTGTAGTCAATGCGTGTCCTCCTATTCCAGTTTCTTTCTCAATGATCCGACTGTTAATGCAATAATTTTTTTCATTGTTGCAGCAACATTATCTCCCTTAACAGCGCTTGCCGCAAAGCTCGGTGCTTTTAAACGGCTGTTCATATCTCTTTGCATTGTTTCGACAGAAAGAATAGGGATACCTTCTTCTTCCAGATCGCGTTTGTTATACTGCAATACCAGCGGGGTATTGAAAATACTCTTATTAAATGTTTCCAGGTTTTCTTTAAGGTTTTGCAGCGAACGGATGTTCATCTCGCGCCTTAGATCCATTGAATCTGCGACAAAGACTAAGCCGTCCACGCCTCTTAAAACCAATCTTCTAGTGGCATTATATTTTACCTGGCCGGGTACGGTGTAAAGCTGAACCTTAATGCTATGCCCTTTAATTTCTCCTATATCAAACGGTAAAAAATCAAAAAAAAGGGTCCGGTCTCCATAAGTTTTTACTGTCACCATTTCATTTTGAATTCGTTTTTTAAACTTCTTATTTATATATTCAAGATTTGTTGTTTTACCACCTCGGCCTGGACCATAGTAGACTATTTTTACCTGGACCTCCTTCTTTTTCGGATTTATTAATGCCAAATCACCTACCTCCAGCACTCACAGGTTAAAATTTTGCCGATTACATTATTCACTCTACCCGGCAACAAACAATATCGGATAAAAAAAATTAAACCATCAATAAAACTTTAAATTACTATTCACGTTACATTAGAATTAAACAGAAACAAAGACTATATCAGAACTTGAATTCTTTTAATCGCTTCGGCAACTTTTAAACGCAGAAAGCCCAAAGACACATTTTTATTAAAAATGGTAAGCAATAATAAATCGTCTACCACTTTACTGAAATGGATGCTTTCTTCTTCTCCTTTATGGAAAAGAAGGGAAAATTCCTGCTCACCGATAATGTTTGCCATTGCACTGACAGCCCCGTAATTCCCGGCCGCAAGGGCAGCTAAGGAATACACGTCATGACTTGACTCCCCGTTTTCGAGATTAACGATTACATTGCCGGCCAGGTCCATCAAAATGACACTTTGCACCCCTAAATCAATGAGCTCGTCCTGAAGGATGTTCTCGATTGACTCAATCTGCTGTTTATCAAATTCGATTGTAAAATCCATTTATTATCACCCCTTCAAAGATATATTTAATACGCAATCATCGATATCGAATCAAAAAAAACCAATCTGAACCGAAAATCGCTGTTTTGTCAGATGAACAACTTTAACTCTTAGCGTATTACTTTTATTTAATCAAACAAAAACTATATTTTGCTGAAATAATGATCCACCAGTTTTTCAGCAAGCCCGGTATAATGATTCACTGTCAACTTTTTCATTCGTACTTTCAACTCTTCCGGAATTTTTTCAAGATCATCAACGAATTGACTGATATCCTCCAGGCAAATGCGCCGGCCCCTTGTAAGGCCTTTTAATTTTTCATAGGGATTTTCTTCTTTAAACACCCGCATGGCCGTCTGAATTGCTTCCGCCAGCAATTCAGGATTGGCCTCAAGGTCATTTACAAGGACTTCGTTGTTGATTAAAATTTTGTTAAGACCCTTTAACGTACTTTGCAGCCCGATAACCAGATATCCCCAGACGGCGCCTAAATTACGGAGTACGGTACTGTCTGTCAAGTCTCTCTGGAACCTTGAGTTTAATAATTTCACCGCAAGGTGCTCCATGATGGAAATGGCCAATCCCATGTTTCCTTCACTATTTTCAAAATCAATGGGATTGACTTTATGGGGCATTGTCGAAGACCCCACTTCACCGGGAATCGTTTTTTGTTTAAAATAGCCCAAAGAAATATACCCCCACATATCCCGATCCAGATCAATAAGGGTTGAAGCAATTCGAATTAAGTTATGCAATATTTCAGAGAGATAATTGTTCGGGTTAATCTGGGTGGTATATAAAATGGGTGTCAGGCCTAAATATTGGGAAATAAATTTTTCACTGGCCGCTATCCAGTTAATATCCGGAAAAACGAATTGATGCGCGTTAAAGTTACCGCTGGCACCATTCATTTTAGCATGCACATACAACAACTTCAGATTTGTCAATTCAACCCTTAAGCGCCAGGCATAGTTGACAAATTCTTTTCCTGCCGTTGTCGGCGTTGCCGGCTGCCCATGCGTCCGAGACATCATAGGGACGCTCTTATATTCTTTGGCATAGGATTCAATTTTTTCAAGTACTGCCGTAATGTCACCAACAAGCTTTGCCCGTCCTTCTTTCACCATTAAAGCATAGGACGTATTATTAATATCATCAGACGTACAGGCAAAGTGCACCCACTCCTTCAAATGAGCCATCCCCATTGCTGTCATTTTCTGTTTTATATAG
>JAJRPH010000471.1 GCA_024280875.1 Deltaproteobacteria bacterium
GTTGATAACCAGAAACGGCTCATCCCCTGTAAAATCGGAAACATTTTTGATGGCCCCGCCAGTGCCGAGGATTTTTTCTTCGTATCTCATAATGACTTCTATCGGGTAATCCTGGCTGAGAATAAAGGATGTGATCTGCTGGTGGAGGTGGTGGACATTAATGACGATACCGGTAATTCCCATAGTAATCAGCCGGCAAATGGTCAGATCGATTAACGGATGCCCGGCAATGGGAAACAAGGGCTTGGGAATATGTTCCGTGTGCGGCCGGAGCCGGGTGCCGTATCCGGCGGCCAGGATAAGCGCTTTCATGAGTTTCACCTTCCTGTTAATGGGGAAGGAAGCTCCGGTACTTCTGAATCACTTCCGTATAAAATTCAATCTGATCCTTGTCTTTTTCCGCTTCGGTCAGTCCGTGACTGGTGAAAAACGTGACGGCATTTTTATAATTAATCTTGGACAACGCCTCTTTTCGTTCCACTTCCTTTCTTTTATACATTCTGTTTCCCAAAGACTGAATTTTCTTGATATAATCTTTGGTATCAAAAATGGACTGCTTGGTATATTTCATATAGAAATTCAGTACGATCCAGTAAGATTCGAAATAAGGCACAAGAAAAGCGGCATACAGGTTTAATTTTCGATACCCGACGGAGGTCAGGTTATATGTGTCCGGCAGTGTCGGATGGGGCATGATAATGGCATCATCGATAAAGGCTTTGAGGTTTTTCCGTACCAGGAACTCCACCGGCTGGGCCGGGTCAAAAATGAATTCATTTTCGAAAAATTCCTGCAGAAATTTATAACTGACATGAATATCCACCGATGAAAACTGAAAAGCATCTGACTTCAAAATGGCAAGCGCCGTAAATGCGGCGGGAATAAACGCGATTATCCCGTTGTTCTTATAATAATCAAGACCGGGCCGTTTGGATTCACTGATTTTGAATAGCGGGTTGGCGATGGCGGATTTGGAAAATTCAGTTGAACTTTTTTCAATCATTTTATTTTGCACAAATGCTTCCAGCACCTGCTTAAATGTATGATTGCGGTCTATGATAAGGGTGTCCGCCAGGCGGGCATCCTGGGACAGGAGATACGTCATGTACGTATCCACATGGGCCATCAGCTGGTTGCAATAAAAACGTTTTTGACCGCAGTTTAGTATGGCACCGGCAATCACTGCATGGGGCGTAATCAGGGAAACCTGGTTGATCGCGCCAATCAGTTTTTTGCCAAACTCATTACATAGCGTTTTTGATTCTGCGGCAGCCGGTAATGAAGCCGGGTGATCGTTTTGATTCAGATATTCTTTTAAAGAAAAGGGTTCGTGAAAGTTCAGGTAGATTTTGCCGTATTTTTTTTTTAAAAATTTTCTGGCTTTGATAACATTTTTTAAGTTTTCCGGTGTTTTTTTCCCCCCTTCAATCTCATTGATATACGCTCTTTCTTCCAGTACGCGGTCGTAACCAATATAAATGGGAACAAAGGTCATGTCATCCCAGTCGCTTTTGGCAAAGGTATCCATCAGCAGAGAGAGCAGTCCGATTTTGGGTGTCAGCATTTTGCCGGTGCGGCTTCTGCCGCCTTCGATAAAAAATTCTAGATGAAATCCTTCTTCCAGTACCTTTTTTATGTATGCGGCAAATATTTTCGGATACAGGAGTTCACCTTTAAATGTCCGCCGGAGAAAAAAGGCGCCGCCGCCCCTGAATATAGGGCCCAATGGCCAGAATGAAAGGTTTTTTCCTGCCGCGATTAATGGGCAGGGAATTTTATTATTCAAAAACACCCAGGATATAATCAGATAATCCAGATGGCTTTTATGGCATGGCACCAGAATCAGCGGACCGTTTTTGGACACCCGTCTGATTCTATCCATCCCCTTATAATCAATCACCATTCCTTCAAATATATGTTTGAACATCCACCGCAGCGTGATGTCATACATCTGGATTACTTTCGGATTATAATCAGCCGCGATTTCGTCTAAAAAGTCCACCGCCTGCTTATGGGCCTGATGGATGGTGACATCCTGGTTCTGGGCATAGTCGGTGATAACTTCCTGAACCTGTCGGTTGGTCAGCAATTCTTCCTGGATTTCCAGTCTGGATTTTAAAATCGGCCCTGTGATTGTCTGGCGGTGCTCGTTGATCTGGGTTAAGAGATAGCGGCGAAGAGCAACCGCCTGGTCTTTAGAATTTAATTTTGTAATATCCGGACGGTTTAAGAAATTTTTTAATATGACGGGATCGGATGTTTCAATGAAATTTTTTTTAGGGCTTTTTAACAACGCAATCAATCGCCGGATACTGCCCGGGTTTTCCAGGGTGCCGAAAAGCATATCAATAATGGATAGCTGGGTCGTTATCGGCGTTCTGCTGAAAAACATCAGGTGGGGCAGAAAAATAATCGGTTTTTCAGTGTTTTTCTGTATTTCAATCAAATAATGCAGCGGATCTGTTTTTGATTTTACAAAACGCCTGTAAAACCCTTTTTCCTCAACCAGGGAAAGCAGGGCAGTTTCACCGGAGATTAGTTTTTCCTGAATAAAGCCACTTTTATAAGGATTCCGTAGAGAGAAATGCCTAAAAAAGTGGTCCGCATAGGAAAGTAAAATTTTAAAAAATCGAAAAACCGGCTGCCACAAAAAGAATCGGTAATCGAATCCAATGGCGGGATGAGGGATACCTTCGTTCTGGTATTGCATGTGATAGAATAAGTATTCGAAATAGCTTTTATATTTATTAACTATGATTATAATCCCCTTTTCTTCAAGGTCCCGGATGGACTTTGTTTGGGATTTGGGAATTTTAATATTTACAAAAAATAATTTTAGAATGATTTTAGTCATCAGTCCGGTGCTTTTCGGCAGATAGCATGCGAAATGATTGTGTGTTCCGGGCACCCGATGATTAATCCATTGACTGAATAGCTTTTTCATTGTTGCTCGCAAATCAATTTAATTAGCAATGAGATTACTTAAATATTACGGCGCACCGGAGTGCGCCGTAATTACCTGATTATGTCAAATTTGTAATAAAAAATATCAAGGAATGTTTTTATTTGCAAGTGTATAATCCATCATGCATATAAAATTGAAAATAGAAAGTTTTTATGTGTCAGGCATTTTAAAATTTGAGAAATTTTACCTTGCTTTAAAAAAAAGGACATGTTAATCAAGTTAGATAAAATATTGACATTTAAGAGATCCTAATGCATCTAAATTATTAAGATAATGAATCTTTAAGAAGAAGGAGGAGTGGGCTTTATGAAAACGTTAATTGGCGGTGCAATTGCAGCCGTGATCGGTGTCATCGGTATGGCGATTTGGTTTGGTGCATTTTTGCAGCTTCTTGCGGGAGCGATTCCCGGCATGCTGCTGCTTGGTGGTTGCCTGGCGCTTTATCTGGGGTTTGATGAACTTAAAGACACCTGGCAGAGTGAGAACGGTGTCGCACCAGCTGACCCGTGTGCAGAATCCGATGTAGATAAATTCAAAAAAGAAAACGAAGACCTGAAAGCAGAAATAGAGGCAATGAAAGCAAAGTAAACGTCTTGCTTTTGATATAAGTTTTTATAAACCCTGCGGCATGCTATATGCCTCAGGGTTTTTTTGTCAGCTCTCAAGCCTGATTCGTTCATTTGCCGTGTTATAAGCGGCTCGCGGTAAATGACTACAGCGTCACCCTTATGCCTTGCAAATAAACAAATCAGATTTGAGAGAAAACAGCCTATCGTTTCGTCGTTAACTGCCTTGCCGGGAAGTCATCGACACGCTTAAATTCAAGTGTTATGAGAAATCCTTTTGAGAAGTGATTGCCGATGTGGCCAGCTGGTCCGCCTTTTCGTTGCCGTCAAGTCCGCTGTGTCCCTTGACTTTAATGATTTTTAAATCCTTAAATTTTGTCATCAGCTGCTTGATTGAATTGATAAGTGAAATGTTTTTTTTTGCTTTCCACCCATTGATAAGTAATCCGCAGGCATAACTGCTGTCCGTATATATTAAAATGGGCAAATCCGTCCGTTTCAGTTCCAATAAAGCTGTTTTTATGGCCGTCAGCTCCGCAATATTATTGGTTGAATTCCCGATATATCTTGATATTTCCCGTTCATGGTTCCCGTAGCGCATGAATACACCGATTCCGGACGGTCCCGGGTTCCCGGATGAGGCACCGTCCGTAAAGATGATAATCATGTTTTTTTCTTCACCATGCAAAATCTCCGGTTTGATTCTTGGAGCCTTTGCCGGGCGGCTGCCGGTTTTTGTTGTCGCAGGGGACGTTTCATGTATTAGATCGTCGGCCTGGAGCTCAAAAACGGTGTCGGCTTTTACCCAGTATTCGTGTTCCTGGTCGAGCTGATATTTAATCAGGACCTTATTGTTCTGAATCAGCGCATTGCCGTCCTGATCGGCGGCCACCCAGACCTTATTTTTTTTAAATCGCTTGCGTACCCAATTGCAGTCTTTCGGTTTCAACTCAATGGTTTCCTTATTCATATAAATAAAATTTTCGGGAAGACTGAAGGTATTCGTCCCGTTCACTTGCCCAGCTTTTACGGATTGACTGGATATTATCGAGATTTTCGATTTGCCGGCGTATGACATTACTGCCTATAATCATATCCATCGGAAGTTTTTCATTTTCATACTCATAGGGAGGGGATTTCCATTGAAAATGATCTTTGTGATGAAAAATGACTGCTTGCAGCAAATGCAGGGATGTCCAATAAGGCTCATACTGGTAAGGATCCGTGATATGGATCTGGAACCCTTTGCAGATTTCACCGGCCCATTTGTTGGATGTCGGCTCAAATGCCACTGGCCGAACCACCCCGCCCGGAATGTGAGGGCCTTTTATAAAGGATAGAACCTTATCAATATTAATAAACGGCGCGCCAAATTGTTCAAACGGCAGGGTTGTTCCTCTGCCTTCGGAAATGTTGGTTCCCTCCCATATAACCTGGCCGGGATAAACCATGGCGGAAGCCGGTGTGGGCAGGTTCGGAGATGGCAGTACCCAGGGGAGGCCGGTATCCTGAAAATACATTCGCCGGGTCCATCCTTTCATGGGGATGATTTTCAGCTGACAGTTGATGTTAAACGTTTTGTTGATATATGCGGCATATTCACCCATGGTCAGTCCATGCCGCATGGGAATCGGATATCGACCCACAAAAGAAGATACGGACAGGCAAAGGCAGTTCCCTTCAACCTGAATTCCATTGACCGGGTTCGGGCGGTCAAGAACGATGACCGTCTTATTCAGTTTTGACGCAATCTCCAGGCAATAGGACAGGGTCGAGGTAAAGGTATACACTCTTGTGCCGACATCTAAAAGATCGATGATTAAGACATCAATCGTGTCAAACATTTGAGGGGTGGGGACACGGGTTTTGCCGTAGAGGCTGAAAACAGGTATGTTGAGTTCATTGTCGATAAAATTATCAGATTCAATCATATTGTCCTGCTTTTCCGCAAAAAAACCATGCTGTGGAGAAAACAGTGCGGTCAACTGTCCGGGAAACTTATGATGCAACAGGTGCTTTGCGTGTTGATATTGAGAGTTCACGGACGCCGGGTTACAAAGCAAGCCGATGCGTTTTCCGTTCAGCCATTGACGGGGTTCCGCAATAAAATTTTCAAGTCCGGTGGTAACTTTTTCCATCTGCGTCTGGTTCCATTTCATTTCGAGTCAGGTCAGTTTTAACAATAAATGTTAAACGTTTTCTCAGCAAACATTAACATTAAATGACTGATTCATTCAAGGTGTCTCATGCATAAAAAAATTGAAAAACAGAATGCATTAACAATTATTTGATTGTTGATGCAACAAACCGAATTATCAGCTAAATAAAAAATCAGGAAAAATCAGTATCATCGTCTTGCCATTAAATTGTCGAATATTTGCAAAAAACTATGAAATTTAAAGAAAATGAGAAGATTTCAAAGGTAATGGGTTGTTGATAAAACCTGTAAGTACCCCTAAGCGTCTTAATATTGCTGGTGATTTGCAAAATGAATGAATCATTAGAAGTTTTAAATAGTTGTACTAAGGCGATAGTCTAACATGCTTATAAAATTATAAATATACATTGTTTAAAAGTCATTTCCAAAAAGAGAAATATCGCTAAAAACACAATTTGACGGCAAGGTTAATTTATTTTATAAATGTTTCAAATTTCCTGCTGATGATTTCTTGGTCAATCAGCACAATTCCTATAATGAACCATGAACATAATTTCTTGCCCTTCCTTATTGTCTGTATAGAGGAATGGTTTTTATTATTGTTTAGTCTTTTGTAACCGATTTTAATGGCCTCAACAAGTAGTATTTTTAGCACATTTCATGCGTAAATTGGCAAGGAAGAATCTCTTATGGAGAAAATCTGGCAAAAAGTAAAAGGTACGATCAAAGAAAGTATCCCTTCTCATGTATACAAAATGTGGATTGAGCCGGTTCATTTTTTTAAAGCCACCGGTGAGAATATCGTACTGATCTGTCCAAACAATTTTTTAAAAAAACGGATTATCGAAAATTTCGGCGCACTGATAAAAAATGAACTGCATCGGGTGGCCGGAGATGGATATAATTTTTTGCTGGAGGTGTCGCGGGGAAACGGCAGGAGTTCCCAACCGGTGATCAGAAAAGCTCAACATAACGGTATTCAGCTCTCACTGCCCCATGTAAACATAAGACCCAAAAACGGGAGGCTGCTCAGGAAAGATTATACGTTTGATCAGTTTGTTGTCGGCAAAAACAGTGACTTTGCGTATATGGCCGCGCTTTCACTGGCCTCTCAGAAAAAACCGTCACAGAATTCATTGTTATTGTTCTCCTCACCGGGAATGGGAAAGAGTCATTTGTCCCAGGCCGCCGGGCATCAGATCCTTTCAGCCCTTCCGAATGAACGGGTTTTTTATATAACGGCGGAAGATTTCACCAATGAGATGGTGATGGCATTTAAACGCAATTCCATTGATGAATTTAAAAAGAAATACCGATCCTGCTGTGACGTGCTTTTATTGGAAGATATTCATGTGCTGTCCGGGCGGACGCGAACTCAGGATGAACTGGCATTAACGCTGGATTATTTAAATGAGACCGGTAAGAAAATTATCTATTCAAGCAGTATTCCGCTGGCGAAAATTCCGAAGATGAGTGAGCAGTTAAAGTCCAGAATCGCATTGAGTCTGATCTCTGAAATTGAACCGCCGGATTTTCGGACACGGGTTAAAATTCTTCGGCATAAAGCCAGAGATAAAGCCCTTCGTGTGCCGTCCGAAGTCATTGAGTTTATGGCAAGCGAATTAAAACAGAACGTAAGAATTCTGGAAAGCGGATTAATCGGCGTGACCACAAAATCCTGCCTTCTCGGAATACCGGTTGATCTGGCGCTGGCTGAGAGTATTGTTAAAAATATTATTTCAACCCAGAAAAGTATCACCATTGATGTGATTAAAAATGTTGTGTCCCGTGAGTTTGGTATTACCATTAAAGATATGATTTCTAAATCCCGGAAACAGTCAGTTGTCCGTCCGAGGCAAATCGCCATTTTTATGTCACGCCGGCACACCAGTCAGACAATTCAGTCCATCGGGAAAAATTTTAACCGATATCATGCCACGGTCATCCACTCAATCCATGCGGTTGAAAAGCAATTAAAGGAAAAGTGTGAAATGAAAAAACAGGTGGATATCATTGAGCAGAAGTTGAGTTCCGGAAAGTTTTAATACGTACTTATGGCTTTTTCTCATCAGATTTTAAAAAAAATCGAAAATATTGTTGGCAAGTCCAACTGTTTGAATAAAAAAGAAGATATTCTCTGCTATTCCTATGATACAACACCGGATGCTTATTATCCGGATGCTGTTGTTCTCCCCCAAAATTCACAGGAAGTCTCGTCTGTTTTAAAA
>JAJRPH010000472.1 GCA_024280875.1 Deltaproteobacteria bacterium
GCGGTCCTGGGCCATGAAGATGGTGGCATTAGCGATCGTGATCTCTTTTCCGATCCGGTGGTGAACTACCTTCATCCCCCGGCTGAACTTTCCGGAGCAGATCCGGACAAATGCGATCCGATCCCGGTGGGCCGGGTCCATGTTGGCCTGAATTTTAAAAGCAAATCCTGAAAACGGGCGCTCATACGGCGAGACATCACGAGACACGGCGGCCCGCAGCCCCGGGTGGGGGGCCATTTCCACAAACGCATCCAGCATCTCCCGGACACCGAAATTATTAATGGCGCTGCCGAAAAACACCGGCGTCTGGCCGCCGTTTAAAAAATATTCCAGTTCAAAGGGGTTGGCGGCCCCTTCAATCAGTTCAATGTCATCCCGCAATTCATTGGCCTGGCTTCCCAGCAGACCGTCTAAGGTCGGGTCGGACAGATCATCGATGACAACCCCGGCCTGGCCCAGCTTTTCCTGTCCGGGTTCAAATATATGGAGTTGCTTATGAAAAAGATTGTAAACTCCTTTAAAACGTTTTCCCATGCCAATAGGCCAGGACAGGGGTGTGCATTCAATCTGGAGCTTGTTCTCGATATCATCAAGGATCTCAAGGGGGGCCAAGCCCTCCCGGTCCAGTTTATTGATGAATGTGATAATCGGGGTGTTGCGCATCCGGCAGACTTCCATGAGCTTTTCCGTCTGGGGTTCCACACCTTTGGCACTGTCAATGACCATCAAGGCACTATCCACTGCTGTCAGGACCCGGTATGTGTCTTCGGAAAAATCCTGGTGTCCGGGTGTATCCAGCAGGTTGATTTCAAATCCCCGGTAATTGAATTTCATGACCGAAGAGGTTACGGAAATCCCGCGTTCCTTTTCAATGGACATCCAGTCGCTGGTGGCATGACGTGCGGCTTTTCTTGCCTTGACGGAACCCGCCTGCTGAATGGCCCCGCCGAAAAGCAGAATTTTTTCAGTCAAAGTGGTTTTACCTGCATCCGGATGGCTGATAATACCGAACGTGCGTCTGCTGTTAACTTCTTTTTCGTTATAACGGTCCATAAATATATATAAAAACCCCTGTAAAATTTTAATTTATCAATACATGATGCCTGAAACAATCTCCTGATTTCATACGCACAGATTTTAAAAATACATGCGTTGTAACTGTCTTGAATAGTATGAGAATATAAGAATATTGAATTCAGGACGATCGAAGAAGACATTGTTTCAGAAATCGCACCGTATCAATGTCTAACGGGTTTGTAAAGAAGATGTTTGAACCTGTTTTTCGTCACCAATGATAATTCGGTTACGGATTATTTCGCAATATTTCGTGATTTGAAATAATTTATGGATTCATTAATCATGTTTTTGTTAAAATTGTACATTTCAATATTCGTTTTATCTATCCCTGAGCCATGTACTTTTTTAAAAAATTTTCTCATATAATTCAATATTTTGTTATCAATATGGGGCTTTTTCCTGCTTTCAAATACGACCCAACCGGCACCATATGTATTAATATCCTTCCAAAAGGTATTAAATTTGTATTGTTGACGGCTAAGCATATTGATAATTCTGGCTTTGTCCCCGATGTCCTGCAAATAATAACATCTCAGGTACTGCCCAAAAATAACCTCATTGTCGGGATTATATCTGTCAATTAGAGTTTTATAGGCGGTGGAAGGGTTTCCGAAAGATATATGTTTGTTGCCAAAATTTGTTTCAAAATACCTGCTGCTGAAATTTAAGGATCCGAATATCCATAATAAGGCAAAAACAGCCGTGAGCCATTTTTTACCGGAAACCCTTGAGAATAATAAGGTTAGATAAATGGAAAGCATCATTCCAATCGGAAGGACGGGGGAGGTATATTTTAAAGCAACATATCTGTTAGCGATAAAGATGAAAAAAATCAGTGAAAAAGCAATCGTAATATACAAATAGAGAATCCTGATTTTCATTTCTTTTTTTACAATAAAGAATAGCGCCAAGCCAGTAAACAAAAGTATGAAAGTAACCAGGGGGTTAAAGGGATAACCGGTTAAATAGTCGAGATAGGCAAAATTTTTCATTTCAAAGAAAGTTGTATAATTTTTGACTTTTTCTATTATTCCATTTTCGGTTATTTTAACTGTAAAAATAATTACCGCGCCTACTATAACTGGTATAATGTATTTTCTTGTTTGTAAAAAATTTGCCAGGAAAAGAATGAACAAATAGATGATCGGAAAAAGGATAAAAGAATTAATATGGATAAGATAATTAAAAATCAGCAGAATCAGGCATGGCAGCAGAAAAAAATAATTATAACTGATGTTTTTATTAATAAAGGGAGTGATGCGTTTAAAATCGTATCTGTTTTCTTCGGTAAAAAATCTGTATAAACAAAAAAATAATAGAGTAAAGATTGGAATCAGCACGGCATACATTCTAGCGTATCGAAACAGTCTGATCAACTCCGGGTGTAACAGCGGGCAGAGGATAGAAAGTAATGCAACTAATTTGTTTTGAGTAAAGTATTTTGCAATAAAATAAAAGGTTGTTACAAAGAAAACGCCGAATAGAACAGAAACAATTCTTGATGACCATTCAGTGATACCAAATAGTTTATAAGATTGGGCGATCATCCAGGAATGCGGCCAAGCCCTGTTATACAGATGGTCTGAAAGTTTGTTATTAATATAATCCCACTGATAAAATGTACCGGAATGGAAATAGCCTTCAGCAGTTGCAACCACCTGGTATTCATCCTGATAAAGATCTGCGCTGCCGAGATTATATGAAAGAAAAAAAAAGGAGAAGACGATAATGGAAAAAAACGCAAAGGAATATATCCCCCCTTGTTTGTAGATAAACCTTGCCAATATATTAATTACAGGTATTCGGTTTAATTTCGGATGATTTGCCGGGAATTCGTTATTCTTCTTCTGCTCATTTTTGTAATCAATTCTGTCGTTTTCAATGATGTCATTTATCTTTTTTCTATTTAGAAATACGAACATGGTCCCAAGAGTAATGGCAAAAGACAGGATGTAGTAATGAAATTTCGAAACGAATCCTGTAATATCAGAATAGGCTTTTGTTTTAATATCAAATGAAAGGACAATCAGAAGCGTCAGGATAAAAAAGAAAAGCGAATTAATGCATTTTCGAAAATTTTCGGATTTTATTAAATTCAAATTGTTTTCCCCTCAACACGATTAACTGAAAAATTTAAATCGCATGACAATTTACTAATTTGACTTAATTAGAATAAGGTAAGATAAGAAGGCGTCAACTGTCAATAAAATAATGAATCCAGTAAGTTATTTTAAACGAGAGATCTGGGGTTGGCTTTTAAATAAAGAATCGGACGCCCCAATAATTTTTAGCGGTAATTTCTTTTGAGTGGTAGCATAAGACCTATCGGGCTATTATCAGATAGTTGTGGCAT
The DNA here is from genome assembly GCA_024280875.1 of Deltaproteobacteria bacterium. Lineage (GTDB taxonomy): Bacteria > Desulfobacterota > Desulfobacteria > Desulfobacterales > Desulfosalsimonadaceae > SURF-3. Next base: position 3,431 of record JAJRPH010000472.1, read on the forward strand.
TGTATGCATCATTCATGATATAGGATTGTTGCGGGTAAACGCTGTCTTTTCAACTCAAAGGAAATGGAAAAGCATATGATACAGATGTTTGTAAACTCTTTCTCCCTGACCGGTGTATTGAATACGGTTTTGATCCTTGTGATCATTTTTATCCTTGACCGTATCGTTCTCGGGCCGAAACGGAGAAAACCAGGAACTGACCTGCATCCCCTGTTCGGCAAATTTACGATCAATATGCCGAATTTTATGTGTTATCTGCGGTTTCCTTTAGGGGGATGGATTTTCTGTGTTTTTTATTTTGACTTGCTGCATAATGTTTTTGCCGCTTTTACATTTCACTTAAGTTTTGCTCTGGTCTGTCTTTTTGATTCCCTGGACGGCAGATTTGCCAGAAAATGGGATGCGATCACCGAAGACGGCAAATCCCTTGATCCGGCGGCGGATAAGTGGGTGACCTTCTGTCTTGCGGTGACTGCGTATATGTTCGGGGAGTTCCGCTGGTGGGCGGTGGGGATCGTTTTTGCAAGGGAAATCATCAGTATGATCCAGCGTATGCTGTTGCGGCGAAAAGGCGAGGATGCCAGTGCTCGGTGGCTCGGGAAAATAAAAACCGGGGTCCAGTTTACGACATTGTATATAATTCTTCTTCGCTCCAATGTACTTCCGGAAACGGTCCTGATCGAGCCAATGGCTAAGGCGCTGTCAGCCAATTTTATTTTATGGGGAATTATACTGCTGGCATTCAGTACGATTATTTCCGTGTTCCCGTATTTCAAGTCATTTTCTTACGTGA
>JAJRPH010000473.1 GCA_024280875.1 Deltaproteobacteria bacterium
CAGATTCCGATGGCAAAGAAAAAAGCTCCAAATTTAAGGCGCGCAAATCCTGAGTGATGATTTGTACTTAGCGTACCATGAAGAAACGAAGGATGAAGCGCAACACAGAATTTGGACTTTTTACGAAGCCATCATCTTTTGGACTTAAAACACCCTTGGCCTATTGAATACCGAACCTGGTGATCAAATAAAGGCTCAGCTCCGGAATATAGGTAATCAGCATCAATGCGACCAATAGAATAATGATAAACGGAATGGCCGAACGGTAAAGAGCAAGCACGGGTTTGTTAAATCTGAAAGCGGCAATAAACAAATTCATACCCACCGGCGGTGTTGAATAGCCGATTTCCATATTGGTTAAAAAGATAATCCCCAGATGTGCCGGATGAATCCCGTAACTGAGAGCTATCGGCATTATCAATGGAACCACAACCAGCAGTGCGGAATATATATCCATAATGCAACCGACCATCAATAAAAAGATATTAAGTCCGATCAAAAACATCCATTTTGATTTAAATACTTCCTGCATAGAATCGAGAATAATCATCGGCACCTGGGCATCAATCATATAATTTGTCAAGGCCAGGGCTGCGCCCATTATAATAAGAATCCCGCCAACAAGGACCATGCTCTGGTTCATGATAACCGTTAAATGACGAATTTTAATTTCTCTGTGAATTAACACTTCAACGATCAAGGAATAAACAACGATTAAAGTGGCCATTTCACCCAGAGTCACATATCCGCCATAAATACCGACAGCGACAATGATCGGGATGATCAGCTCCCACTTTGCCTCCGAAGTTGCCTGAATAATACGCTGCAACGATATTTTCTCTCTGACCACCTTTGCCCGGTATCCGATAAATGTGCTGTACGCCCCCAGCAGCAGAATCAACAGCATGCCTGGGATAAATCCGGCAACAAACAACTGATTAATACTCGTTTCACCGATCACGCCGAAAATAATAATCGGGAGACTGGGTGGAAACAGGAGCCCCAGACTGCCGGATGACGTCATCAACCCCAGAGAAAATCGTTCCGGATATCTTTCCTTAATCAGAGCCGGATACAAAAGACCGCCCAGGGCGATAATCGTCACTCCCGAAGCTCCGGTAAATGCTGTAAAAAAAGCGCACGCGACCAGTGCCACAATGGCAAATCCCCCCGGCAGCCACCCCAATATCGCCCGGGAAAAATTAACAATTCTAATAGAGGCCCGGCTTTCCGCTAAGATAAACCCGGCAAATGTAAACAGCGGAATGGTGTATAAAACAGGATTGTTGGCAAACTTATTATATGTATCCACCACCAGGGCGGCAAACGGGATGTCCGTAAAATAAAACCCCACCATGGCAAAAGCGGATATCACAACAAAGACGGGCGCCCCAAAAAAGGCCATGAGGGTAATAATTATGATCAGTGCAGCAATCAATTGGCTCTCTCCCTGAAAATATCTTGTAATCCGGTGATACAGTTATGGGCAAAACGAATGGAGATGATCAGGTAACCCAGAGGCATGACGATTTCCATAATCCATACCGGCAGATCCAGAAACTGGGAATGCACCTGGGACTGGTATTCGATAAATACAAACTGACAGGCTGCAATCATCAAAATCACGCAAACAATACAGGAAAAAAGGTTAACGATAACGTCAAAATATTTTTTAACGTTATCCTTTACCAGGTTGGAGAGCACGTCAATTTTAACATGCGACTGGTTTCGCGTGGCAATTCCGGCGCCGAAAAATGCGACCCACAGGACCAGGTGCCTGATTAAATCATCTGCCCCCTGGATACCGGACTGGAAAAAATTTCTCATAAAAACCTGCAACAACACCGTGATAACCATCATGCCCAAAAACAACGCGATGAGATAATCTTCAATCCCTGTGGTAATCTGATTAAATTTCCCGCTTTTTCGCCAGACTTCGGAACAAAGCGGACATTGATACAGATCATCAAAATCATTACCGCATTTAAGACATTGCATGATAAAACCTACCTTAATTTCTGGATATGACTGTCAGGATGAAGTTTTCGATAATCTCCCAATAATGAAAGCGTACGATCCAACAATTCTTTTGAATATAACTTTCCGGTGAGATTTTCCCGCGCTTTTTTAGATATTGAAAGTATAAAATCAAGCTCCTCCGTACCACCGTCCTCATCAAACGCCGCAATCTTGATGCCGGATCTTTTTAACACCGAGATTGATTTTTTATCCTGCACCCGCGAATGCTCGTTGAGGCTAGCAAAATACGGCTGGCAAAGATCTATAATCTTCTTTTGGTTTTCCGGAGCCACTTTATTCCACACCCGCTTGCTCACGATGGTTGCCCCCTGTATATTGCTTACCGGATATTCACTCATATAATCAAACCGATCATACCAATGAAATGCGACCGCGCCATAGGGGGTTATGCTGGCAGTATTAATGAGTTTGGTTGATAAGGATGTCATGACATCCGTAATTGATAACGGAATCGGCGTAATCCCAAGCGCATCAAACATGGCCTGACTCATTGGATCACCTTCCCACTGCCACCATTTCTGCTTCTGGGCAACCTCCACAGAATTTATGGGGACTTTTGAAAAAGTGTAGACAAAGCCGATTTCATTCCATCCAAGAACAATATAGCCTTTTTCGTCAAACCGCCGGGTCATGTATTCTTTTAAATGGTTTCTGACATAATCTGTTTCATCATAATTCTGGAAAACAAAAGGGAGTTCCGTGACCCTTACTTCCGGCACGATCAGCCCCAGGCCATGCCCTGTAAATGAGCCTCCATGAAGCTGCCCCAGCCTGATTTTCCGCAACACATCTTCTTCATCCCCCTGGACTCCACCATAATAAAGCTTTATACCGACTTCATTATTGGTCACCTGTCTGATTTTAGCGTTCATTTCATTGAACGCCTTTGTCATGACAGAGCCTCTGGGCGCAATGGTCGCCAGTTTAATGAGCACTTTAGGTTTTTTGTCAGCAAATGCGATGCTTGATGTTAATATGATCGCAATAAAAAGTATCCAGAACTTTAAGCATTTATTTTTCATATGACGTCACCTTTCCTAAAATATATTATCCACATCCTGAAGAAGTCTTTTCGCCTTTATCTTTGCTGACGCATTGATAAATCCCATTTTTGGAAACAAATCTTCCGGGGCATCAATAATTTCGTGTAAAGTCTTCACAAACAATTCTCTGTCCTGTATCTGGTAAGTATAATACCGTGCATACGTTAACTTAAAAACAAGCATTTTACCTTTTGACAATTCAAACGCCCGTTCAAATTCCGCTTTTGCCAATTTGGGCTTGCCCCCATGCATAACAGGCCGGTTTGCATACAAAGCTCCGAGGACCGTGTGGGCGATCCCATACTTGTAGGTCTCGTCAAGTTCTATGCATCGTTTCAGCATGGCCTTTATCTTCGGCAGGGCCAGAAAAATCTCCGGGTCATCCACATTCAATCCTGCCCAACTCAACCAGGCGGTTGAGGTCCAGAATAAGGCAGGAACGTCCTCCTTATCGAACACATCGAGACTGGCTTTAAACTCATCGATCCTGCCGTCAAAGGCTTTGGCAAACTTCTTTTTTTCCTTCAATGCCCGCGAAGCATACTGAAACGCCCGTTTATACAAACGCATTGCCCGTTCATTGTTTTTGCCTTCCACAAACACAAAACTGTACCCATTATATCCTTCAGCGGCTCGAACCAGTAATTTTGTATTGTCAGGAGAGGCTTCGATGAACCCATCCAGCTGAAGCAAAGCGGCCGGCATGGCATCCTTGACCATCTGCACATCCGTATGTTTGTTAACGGCAGCATTCATTTTGTCCATTAACGGCCCCATGGAATCAACCATTAACCTTGTTCTGGTACTGGCACAGCCGGAGGTAAATACAAAAAAGGCAAGAAAGGCAACACATAGAAAAAACTTGAAGAATTTCATTTCACAACTCCTTTCAAAGGGGAATGGATCAGAAATTGAAGGTTATAAAACAAACGTTATATAACCTTTCTTTTTTAGAAAATTCAGGCCCGGCTGTCAACAACTATAAATAATAACATATAATCGCATTTTCTCAAAAAGTTCGGGCGACCCAAATATTGTGATACTTCCTCAGGATTCACAGGCTTATTGAGAAATTACTCATAATTCCATTGTTGACGTTTTAAGGCAGGCTTGTCACGTCACTGAACTAGAGAAGAATCGATGAAATTGGATATCCAGTAAGGACCGCTGGAACCGTCATCCCGATCTTCCTGATTCCGGCCATTGACGATTCTTTTGATGGGCATGGGGAGGTTTATGACTCCGGTAAACCAGGCAGGTATGGTAATATCACAACAACACGGAAGATCAACGAGGGGAAGGCCATTAATAATCTCGATTGCACTGGACCCGTAATATCCGATTTCATCATCTCCGTCCAATTGTCCGTTCCCGTTTTTATCCAGGATAGCCACAAGATATGCGGTTCGCTCTGTTTTTTCACCATGATCTACGCCCTTGATCAAGGGCTCCGGGGGGCTGCTGTTTTCATAAACCACGACCTGGTCATATAAGGCTGTCAAAATTGGAAGCTGACGGGAGTTGCAGCAGAGCTGAGATTCGTTTCTTTCTCCGATTCCGATATAATCATATTCAGTGGCTGGAAGGATATCAACGCCAAGCAGATAATCCATATCAATATTAAGCGAGATATTTCCGGCAAGGGAAATACTGACCTCAACCCCTTCAACATGGATGCTCAATACAATAAGTTTAGCATTTTCCATGTCAAAACTTCCAGTATTACTTAGATCAAGCGCATAGTCGATGGATGCTGTGAAATCATATATTCTCTTATTAATCTTAAACTCAAACCCTTCCGGGGGAATGATATTTTTCCCGTAGTTAAGCTCGGTGGTAAACTGATACGTTTCTTTATTGATAACAAGTCCGATTTTATCCCCTTTTGTGATATCCGGAAATCCGCCATCATAATCGCGGTCCCACAAAGCAGCAACAATCACTTCATCGCCGGGGACCAGATCCGTATGAGACAAATCACAATCAAAATAAAAATCGATTGGCGGCATCTTGTAAAAATATTTCAATGTTGAAAACGGGTCATCAATGATGTCCGTTGGGTTATCTGAACCAAAAACAGTGATAAAAATCGGAGTTGAGCCCCTCAAATATCCGGATGGGACTGAAAATGTTCCGGCAATGGAGATCTCATAGCCGGACGCTTTGCCGACATCAAATTTAAATTCGATATCAATATCGGTCAGCGACGTGCCGTCTGTTATCGTTAGCAGCGAGGAGTATTCACTCCCCTTACCATAAAACCCGATCCGGTCCCCGCCGTCCACTGTCCCGCTGTTGTTGGCATCAAGCAACGCAAACACCTGTACGTTCTCTATGGGAACATCCATTCCATAAGGAAGGATATCCAGGGTATAACTGATGGGAGAATCCCCTTTGGTTACAGTTGCAAACCCGATCACTGCATTTAAATCAAGGCCTGAAAAATCAGAGGATGTCACTTCACCCGCATAAGCCACCAGAATCACTTCACCCGCATCATTGCCTAAGATTGTACCGGAAATGGATGCCTCGTAATCAAACACCTCACGGTTGATATCTATATGAAAACCGTCGTTATCTCCGGCTGAAAGCTTAATGGCGGGGGACATACGCCCTTCTTCAAAATATATCCCGATAAAATCACCAGTGGTAAAATTCGGCAATCCGCCCACAAAATCACGGTCCCATAATCCGATGACCATGATTTCATCTTCAGGGCACAACCCCGTATCCGATAAATCGTATGAAAATTCCGTGTCCCCAACCGGTACTTTTGAAAAATAAAGAATCGATTCAAACGGATTATCCAGCACACTTTCAGTATCCGTTCCGTCAAAAATTGCGATATATACCGGCGGAGAGTCTTTTGTGTATTCAAACGGCAAGG
>JAJRPH010000474.1 GCA_024280875.1 Deltaproteobacteria bacterium
GATTTTATAATAAAAAAACCTCGCCGGAGGCGAAAAATAACAAAAAAACCGAAAACGCTATCTCAAAAAATAAAATTGCAAGTATCATATTAATAATCAAGGTGTTATATTGTAGTAAAAAAAGTTAACCGGACAGCAGTGGCCAGCAATAAAAAATCCAGAACTTCAGTTTTGGCAGTGCCGATAAGATCGGCCAACTGATCCGTAGGTGATGATCCGGAACTAATTGTAGATTCATTAATACCGATCCCGTGAGGGAAGGATTAAAATACCACCCGCCAGCACGCCGTCTAACAGGCCGACTGCCATTTTGTTTAACGCCCGGTGGCTTGATGAAATATTGCCCGTATCCCATTCAACTGCAAAAAATTTTCCATTGGGTAACTTTTTTACCGCATCAATTGGACCCGGCCTGATCCTTGAAGCGATTGACATCCTATGTTCCAGCATCCAGTCTTGCTGAACCAAAACGTGTATAAATTCTTTTTTAATGGGAACAACACCGTTTGCCATCTTTTCAGGATAGAGTGTGAAAAGATCACTTCCCTCAGGCCAGACAACCGCTTTAACAGCTATTTTGACTTCATTTAAAATATTTTCAAATTCAGGAGCATGTCTGAAATTTCCTTCTTGAATGAGGAAATCAATTTTTTTTATTTTCATTGAGCAGAGCCTCCACTTTTGAAATGATATTTGCAGATGAGATTTTGAGCGCTTTTGATAGTTTCAGAATACTGGTCAATGAAGGTTGTCTCAGTCCTCTTTCCAGAAGTGAGATATAGCTCCGATCAAGACCACTTTCCTGGGAAAGCTTTTCCTGGGAAAGCTTTACTTCTTTCCTAAAATAACGTAGTGCCTGACCAAATGCATTTTCCGGCTTCAATTGAAGATCCTCCTTAGGTTAAACATATATACAAGATAAAATACGATTTAATCTACAGACTATAGTCCGCAAAAAAACAATTGAAAGAAAAAGGGGATTGTGGTAGTCATAAATAAATTATGATTAATAAAATTGTTTGATTACAAAAAAAGATTTGAAACAAAGGATCAAGAATAGATGGTGGACGCCGGATTCGGTAAGAAAAAAAATCAAATAATAACATTTTTTTAACCTGTTTTCGTTATTTGAGGAGCCAATATGACATCAAAACAAACAGAATCGACGAATATTTCAATGACAAACACAAAAAAAGAAATGCTGGAAGCATATGAGGTATTAAAGGAAAAACTGGAAAAACAGTCCGAAATGGAACTCAAACCGGAGCAGACCCAAAAGGCAAAAAAAGAAGAAAAAGTGATAGAATCTGCTGAAAAGGCTGCCGATGCAAACGATACTACCCGACACATTTATGATTTAAAGGATGAAATCAGCCGGTTTCTGGCTGACTTGGCAGCAAAGACCGAAAAGGAAAAAGATCGGTATAATGAGATCAAACAGGCCGTCGAGATCCGAAATAAAGAATTGATGAATATTTATGAAATCGAAAAATCCGCACATTCCCTGGCCGCACTCCTGGAGGCACAGAAACAAAAAAAACTGGAATTCGAAAATGAAATGGAACAGCGTAAAAATGAGATAGAAGATGAGATTATAAGCACGAAAATCAATTGGGAAAAAGAAAAACAGCAATACACTCAAGGGGTCAAAGAACAGAAGGCTGAGATTGAAAAAGTTCGAAAACGTGAAAAAGAGGAATTCGAATATGAATTTAACCGGGAAAAAGAGATCCAGAAGCGGCAATTAAATGATGAAATTGAAAGTTTGAATAAACAGTTGCAGGAACAAAAAGAAGCGTTTGATAAGGAGACCACGCAAAGGGAAAGCGACCTTCAGCAGAGAGAAAATGCGGTATCCGAGCGTGAAAAGTTTTTAGATACGCTTCAGGGCAAGGTGGATACTTTTCCTGCGGAACTCGAAAAACGGATTCAAATAGCTGTGGCGGAAACAACGGAAAAAATTAAAAATGACGCAAATAAGAATGAGGAAATTTTGGTGAAGGGTTTTGAAGGTGAAAAGAATGTCTTAACCACAAAAATTCAATCCTTTGAAAAGCTTACCGCTGACCAGCAAAAACAGATTGAAAAACTATCCGGGCAAATGGATAATGCCTACGGCAAGGTTCAGGAGATTGCCATGAAAGCCGTTTCAGGAAAGAGCCAGGTGTATGTTCCGCCGAAGCCCCAGGAACAGCCGGAAAATTCATAAAACATTTAAAATTTTAAGCCACTAAAAACTATGAAAAAACCTGTTATTGAAACCATCGCCTACAAGGCAATCAAGATCCTATTTGATATGTTGGCATTGATACCACCTACAGCAGGTGAAAAGATAGCTTTAGCCCTCTCAAAAATTTGGTTTGCCCTGGATAAGAGGCACAAAAATGTCGCAATTGAAAATATCACACATGCGTTTGGTGACCAAATGACCTCTTATGAAATTAACCGCATGGCTAGAAAAACCTTTTTCTACGCGGCAAACATGCTTTTTGAAACTCCCAGGGCCTACACATGGAAGCCCGATGATCTTTCAAAACACTACACCATAAAAGGGTTTGACCATTTAAAGGCTGCGCACACGAAGGGTAAGGGCGTTTTGATGGTTTCCGGCCACTTCGGCAACTGGGAAATATCCGTTCAGCTCAACAACCTTTCCGGCCTGCAATGCTGCGGCGTTTACAGAAAACTTGATTTTCTTCCTATGGAGAAATATTTTCACGAAAAAAGGGAGTCAACAGGAAGCAGGCTCTACCCACTGAAAGGGGCTGCGCAGGCGACTTTTCGTGAACTCCGTTTAGGGAACTGTATGTGTCTGCTCATAGATCAGAATGCTAAAAGGCACCAGGGCGTTTTTATTGATTTTTTGGGTAGAAAGGCCTGTGCCAACACAGGGCCTGCCCACCTGGCCCTTGCAATGGATGTTCCGGTGATTCCATACTTTTTTGTTCGTGAAAACGGCAAATACCGATTAGAAGTTTTGCCCGAGATTCCCGTTATTAAAACAGGTGATATGGAAAAGGATATTCTTGTAAACACCCAGAATTTTAACCGGGTTATTGAAGATATTATACGGCGATATCCAGATCAGTGGTTCTGGATTCATAACCGTTGGAAGACCCAGCCACTGACGGATTAAGATTTATCATGCGTTTATCGGTGGTTTAAAAACGCGGCAACAAATTTCAGTTTACCGTAATCGTATTTATTCTTCAGCAATTCTTTTACCGGCGACAAGTGAATTGTATCCAGTCCGCTCAAATGAGAATACTCCTTTAAAAACACAAAACTTATAATCTCATAGGCATTCCTGCAAACACTTATCAGGTACACACACATTTCTCAGGGATTGCTATCTTCAATAAAAACATTTAAATTAATAGACTTCATACGAATGTTAAAAAAAGAGGCCATCCATGTCCGATTCCATGAAAACCGTTTCACCGGTTGACGATTCACGCAATAGCCGTTCCTTTCAACTTGAGATGTTAAAGTGCCTTATCGATTCTGGCACGCCAATTGCTTATTAATATCAGTTCAGATAACCAATTTATTAACTTAACGATAACTTAAATTTCGGGGGTATCATGGGCGATCAAAATTCTTATGACTATGACTACATTGTAATTGGTTCAGGATTCGGCGGTAGCGTTTCCGCACTTCGTCTTGCTGAAAAAGGATATAAAGTGGCGGTACTGGAAAAAGGCAAACGATGGAAGACAGAAGAGTTTCCCAAAACCAACTGGAACATCCGAAAGAATCTCTGGCTTCCGGCTATTGGCTGTTACGGGTACCAGATGATCACCCAGTTAAAACATGTCATGATCTTTCATGGCGGCGGCGTAGGTGGCGGCAGCCTGGTTTATGCCAATCAATTATTGATTCCGCCGGACAAGGTTTTTGAAAGGCCGGAATGGGGACCGGGCAACTGGAAAGAAAAGATGATGCCGTTTTATGAAAAAGCCAAAAAAATGCTCGGCGCCAATGAAAGTCCCCAAATCGGCCAGGCGGACAAGTGCCTCCGTGAAGTGGGAATCGAACTGACCGGCAAAGACACCTTTCATAAAAACGATGTGGGTATCTTTTTCGGAACTCCGGAAAAAACTGTGCCTGATCCTTATTTTGACGGCAAAGGCCCGGACCGGACCGGTTGCACATTCTGCGGATCATGCATGGTGGGCTGCCCGGTGGGTGCTAAAAATACATTGGATAAAAATTACCTTTACCTTGCAGAAGGCCTTGGCGTTGACATTATACCGGAAACCATGGTCACCGGAATCCAGCCGGTAAACGGCGGTTATGAAGTGTTTAGCAAAAAATCAACCGGCATCCTTCACCCGGAAAAGACCTATCCCGCAAAAGGAGTTGTGGTCAGCGCCAGTGTGCTGGGAACGGTTAAATTGCTGAACCAGTGCAAAGACAACGGCCAGTTGCCGAACATCTCAGATCAGCTCGGCAACTATGTACGTACGAATTCTGAAGCACTCCTTGCTGTTAAATCCCGGGACAAAAGTGTAGACTGGAATGACCAGATCGCCATTACCTCCGGCATCCATCCGGATGACTCCACCCATATTGAAATGGTTCGCTACAATAAAGGCTCTGATGTATTGCTGAATCTCTTAACCGTGATGACCGGCGGCGGCGGAAAAATCCCGCGTGTCTTCAGGTTCCTGGGCAATATTCTCCGCCATCCCATTCGATTCCTGTCCCTGTTGTGGCCCTTTGGCATGGCATCGTCAACAACGATTGTACTGGTCATGCAAACGGATGAAAATTACCTGGAGCTGGATTACAAACCGCGCTGGTGGCGCCTTGGCGGCAAAAGCCAGAATTCACAGGTCCCAAAAGGGCTACGGCGCTCTCCGTCATATATTCCCATTGCAAATGAAGTCACCAAACGGCTGGCTGAAAAAATGGACGGCATTCCGTTAAGTCTGCTTCCTGAAGCCGCCTTTAATGCAATGACCACCGCCCATATTCTCGGCGGATGCTGCATGGGAGAATCCCCGGAAAAAGGTGCGGTCAACTTTAAAGGAGAACTCTTTGGATATCCGAATCTTTATGTGGTAGACGGATCCGTGGTCCCGGCCAACCTGGGGGTGAATCCCAGCCTGACGATTACAGCGCTTTCGGAATACATTATGGATCAGGTACCGGAAAAGCAGAGCTGATCTTTATGGATTACACTAATTAAAAGGACAAATTTATATAGTGGTATTACGATCGAAAATGCCGTCAATTAATGACCAGGAGGGCTCAAAGGTTCCTGCCGGTCTGCCTTCGGTAATTGATGCTCATGTACATATTTTCCCACGCAGTATTTTTTCTGCAATCTGGAAATGGTTTGATGAAACATCGGCTTACAGAAATTTGATTGAAAAATATGATAATCTCTGGCTGGACACAGCCATGGTTCTCACGGATTATTTCCCAATGGAAAAAGAAATTGATCTCAGTCATTACCGATCAGACAGAATTATGTACGGCTCTGACTTTCCAAACATTCCCCATGCATGGGACAGAGAGCTTAAAGAATTGAAAGCGGCATGTATCTCCTATAATGAAATAGATAAGATATCTAGTAAAAATGCTATCGATTTTTTTAATTTTAAATCAGATCAAATCTCTTTTAACTATTTAGACAAATGAAGAATATAAAATATTAACAGGAGTCATTATATGTCTTTTCAATTAACCAAAGAACAACTTATGATCAAAAAAATGGCCCGTGAATTTGCATTGAAAGAACTTGCCCCGCTTGCTGCCGACCGGGACCAAAAACATGAATACCCTGCCGACAGCCTGAAAAAAATGGGTGAGCTTGGTTTTCTCGGGATGCTTGTTTCTGAAAAATATGGAGGTGAGGACCTTGGAACCGTTGCCTATTCGCTGGCCCTTTCTGAGATTGCCTACGCGTGCGCTTCCACCGCCGTCATTATGTCTGTTCATAATTCGATCTGCTGCGGGAGTATTGAAAAATACGGTACAGAAGAGCAAAAAGAAGAGTTTTTAAAGCCAATGGCAGTCGGTGAGATTATTGGTGCCTTTGCACTCACCGAACCTGAATCAGGATCAGACCCTCAGTCCATGGAATGTTCGGCAATAAAAGAAGGGGATGATTACATTATAAACGGAACTAAACGGTTCATTACCTCCGGTAAAAATTCCGGCGTTACCATTCTTCTTGCAAGAACTGCTGAAACGGGAAGCCGTGGAATCAGCGCGTTTCTCGTCACCCATGATCTGCCCGGATTTACGGTCGGAAAAGTTGAAGATAAAATGGGGCAATGCGCGTCAGATACAACAGACCTGCTGTTCAATAACTGCCGTGTTCCGGCTTCACGGATGCTGGGGCGTGAAGGAGAAGGCTTTATTATTGCCATGTCCGGCCTGGATGCCGGCAGAATCGGAATTGCTTCATTGTCTTTGGGAATCGCAAGAGCGGCGCTTGATGAATCCATAAAGTACAGCAAAAAAAGAAAACAGTTTAATCTGAAAATAAGCGATTTTCAGGGAATTCGGTGGATGCTTGCCGATATGGCAATGGATGTTGAAGCATCGAGACTCCTTGTCCTCAATGCCGCAGGAATTAAAGAAAACGACGAGAACTGCACGGCCGCCGCTTCAATGGCTAAATGTCATGCGTCGGAGATGGTACAACGTGTTACCGGCCAGGCAATCCAGATTCACGGCGGATACGGTTATATCAAAGAATATCCTGTTGAACGATTTTACAGGGATGCCAGGATAACCACTATTTATGAGGGTACGAATCAGATACAGAGAATCGTCATCGCCAATGAGTTGCTCGGCAAAAACTAAAAGGCTTTTACAGACCAATAATCCTATAAGGAGAACAATCTATGAATATTCAAAATTGTGTGGCAGTTATCTCAGGTGGTGCATCGGGTCTCGGAGAGGCAGTGGTACGGGATATGGCAGCAAAAGGCGGCAGAGCAGCGATTGTGGATTTTGATGCCGATAATGGAGAAAAGCTTGCAGCGGAATTGGGGGATGCAGTGATCTTCTGCAAAACTGATGTGGCAGATGAAGTCAGCGTTAAAACGGCAGTTGATCAGACAATGAAAGCTTTTGGCGCCATTCATTTTGCTGTTAATTGTGCCGGGGTGGCTTCTCCGAAAAAAGTTATCGATAGAAAAGGCAATCCCATACCTATTGATTTCTTCAACAGGGTCTTGCAGATTAATCTGGTGGGGACCATGAATGTCATACGCCTGGCAGCTGTTGAAATGTGCAAAAATACCCCCAACGATGACGGCGAGAAAGGTGTCGTAATCAATGTGGCTTCTGTCGCAGCATTTGAAGGCCAGGTGGGCCAGGCGGCCTACAGTGCTTCCAAAGCCGCTATTGTTGGGATGGCCCTTCCAATCGCCCGCGAGTTTGCTGATTATGGTATTCGGGTAAACACAATAGCGCCCGGAATATTTATGACCCCTATGATGGTCGGTCTTCCGGAAAATACCCAGCAGTCTCTGGCACAGATGATGCCTTTTCCCAAAAGGTTGGGAAAACCGGAAGAATTTGCACAACTCGTACGCCATATCATTGAAAATCCTATGATCAATGCTGAAATAATCCGTTTAGATGCAGCGCTTCGAATGGCCGCAAAATAGACAAAAGATATGACATACGGCTTACAAGCCGTAAACAGGAAGTCAAAAAAATACCTACGCTTTTTCAGAAAATTCTGGTAATCTTAACATATAATCTTCTTATCGTGGAAAAATATGAAAGGAGGGTTCATCATGTCTGTAAAAGTTTTCATTAAACGCAAATTCCCCAAAGACCAGGAAAAAGAACTTTTCAAATGCATCAGGGCAATCAGAAAACTTGTCCCCGATCAATCCGGCTATATCTCCGGCGAATACCTCAGATCCATCGAAAATTCCAATGAAATTATCACTATCAGCACATGGTTCTCCCATGACAACTGGCTGGCCTGGTTTAACAGCGACCAGCGAAAAAAAATTCAGGCTCAAATTGATGCGATTTCGGGAGTTATTTCCGAACACACGGTTTACAGATACATCAAAACCCGCTAACTGAGATCAGAAAACACCGATCAATCCAAAAGGCCGCTCTCAATCTGCTGTTATTGCCTCAATTATGTGATTTAAAGTCTGGGGGTACAAGCCACAGGCGCCAAACAGTCCGGGGCATCCCTGTATGGCCGGGGCTTTACCAAAACAAGAGTTTGATAAAATATCATGGTGGGTTGATAAATCTGGACCGGGCTTATTTTTGTTGACTCACCGAACAAATATATTTTATGTCCTGAAAGGCACGGCTGGAAACTGTTATATCGATTTTGACTTTTTCGCTATCATCATGTCAGCAACCGGGAAAAATCAAAATTTTTAATTTATTATCCATATGATCCGACAAGAACAGCATAAGGAGACCCGACATGCGCAAACGATCACCGGTCAAGTTGATCATTATTCTCATTACGGCCGCTTTGGTTAGTGCCTGCAGCACAACACCCTCCAAACCGGTTGCCGAATCCCAGGAAGCGGCTTTAAATCCGATAGATGAAGTCAATAAAATAGAAAACGAAATTACCGTCGCCAGACAGAATCAACTCGATGTTCTGTCTCCCGATATGTTTTCCCGAGCGGAAAATTCATATTTAAAAGCCAAAAACGAAGCTGAAAAGGGAAGCGACATCTCGCTGGTATCAGAATATACGGATATGGCAAGGACATATCTTCACAATGCGGGGGAAAATGCCAAGGTTGCCCGGACCATTCTTGAACAGGTTATCAAAAGCCGCAGCAAGGCACGTGTTGCCGGCGCGACCAAGCTGGAAAAAGACTACCAGCGTGTTGAAAACCGGTTTTTAATCCTGACCCAGGCCATTGAAAAAAACAATATCCGCTATTCTCAAAAAAACGCCCCTGAAGTTGATAAAGAATTTAGAAAGATTGAGTTACGGGCCATTAAAATAGAAACCATCGGGGAAGTCAAAGCCATACTGAAAAAGGCGGAAAAAGACGATATCACCCAGTACGCCCCGGAATCATTTGCTTTGGCAAAAAAACTGCTAAATGAAACGGATGCATTTATTTCCGAAAACCGATATGCCAGGGAAAAAATGTATAAAATGGCCCGGAACAATCTGTTCATGGCCAAACGGGCTCTTGCCATCGCCGATCAATGCAAGGCCATTGAATCCATGACGCCGGAAGAAATCGCAACTTACGTGGAAGATACCTTAGGAGAGATCACCACCCATCTTGGGGCAACGGATATGCGTGACCAAAAATTTTATATCCAGGTGGATAATATCAAAGGATCGATTCAGTCCCTTCAGGATGACAATCAGTTTATGGCTGAAAAATTAAAACGAAAACGCGCTGAAGCCGAAGCCATGCAGGCTGATTATGATAAACGCATTGACGAGATGAACCAGCAAATCGCATTTCTGGAAGGCAAGACAAAAGAGGAACAAGCCGCCAATGAGCAGCTAATGGCAAAACAAAGGGCCATGGAACAAAAACTCGCGAGGACAAGGCAGTTTAATCAATTATTTACTGAAGTCCAGAATTACTTTGACACCAATGAAGCAGAAGTTTACAAAAAAGGCAATCAACTGGTGATTCGTTTAAAAGGCATCCAGTTCCCTGTCGGACAGGCGATCATCATGCCGAACAACTACCTGCTTCTCAGCAAAGCCCAGCGGGCAATTCGGACTTTCGGTGAGCCATCAGTGGTCATCGAAGGGCATACTGACAGCACGGGAACCCTCGAACTCAACAAACATCTTTCCCAGCAAAGAGCGGAATCCGTACGGCAATATCTGATAGCCAACCAGACACTTCCCGCAGAAAAACTCATTGCCGTGGGCTACGGCCCGGAACGGCCATTGGCATCGAATGCAACTGCTGAGGGTCGCGCGATTAACCGGCGCATTGACATGATTATTGTCCCGGCGTCTCTTCCGGAAGAATGATATGTAACCACTGACGCGGATACGATTGATAAACCGGATACCATCTAAAAGCGCGGAATCCTGAAAAGATCCCGCGCTTTCATTTTTATCCGCCGCATTGCACAAGCTCGGCGTCCGGGATTGATTCAGGCAATATGATTTCCCTGACCGTAGTTCTGCGTTGCGGTATTACAGACAGTTGAGAATCTGATTAAACAATTTAACACAAGGAGATGGCCGAATGACCGGCTGAATAAAAAAAATGACCGAGGACATGAATACTTACGAAGTAAAATGCCGCACATGCCGCACCAGTTTCAAGGTGCAGCTTTTTGACTCCCACGAAAAGAACCTGTTTATTGTGGATAAGAGAGACTGGCATTGTGAAAAATGTAAAAAAGAATATTTCAGAAAACAGACAACAGAACTTGCGAAGGCCCATAAAGACATTGGCTTTCAGGAGCTTACAGGTTCAGATAAGATGATTTCATGGGCGGAAAAGATCCGCGCGGAACTGATCAACAAGGTGAATTATTTAAAAGGAAGTCTGATGTTTAAAAATGATGCAGAAAAAGAGTTGTCGAAAAAGGCTTTTGAAAAATTTTTTACCCAGTGGCATAATGAAACAGACGCAAAATGGTGGATCGATAACCGTAAAATGAACGTCCGGGATATTTCAAATCAGATTGCAGCAATATCTGAGACGATATCTGAGGCGATAAAAAAGACATAATCCGGTAAAAAATCAATTCGTCCGCGCCCACAAATTATGAAGAATTATTTAAATAAAACATTCTGGACGGTATATATTTTAAGAAATGAAAAAAATGCATTATACACCGGAATTACGACAAATCTTAAACGACGATTAAACGAACACAAAAATAAATGTTTAAAAGGCGCCAAATTCACCAGATCGTGCAAAGAGCTGAATTTGGTGTATCACTGTGCTATCGGAGAAAGAGGACCGGCCCTTAAAGTTGAAGCAAAAATCAAACGCCTTAAAAAAGACAAAAAAGAAATCATCGTTACGGCAGAATTGAAAAAATCTGAACTTTATGCGTTTTTATCTTTACCGGATATGAAATATAATTTGTAAAAATTCAGGAAAAATACCCCATGAATATAAAATCATACACGGCACAGCTTGTCGAAAAAATAAAAACCACACGTCCACTGATCCACAATATTACCAACTTTGTTGTAATGAATTCTTCGGCAAACATCCTGCTGGCCATAGGTGCGTCCCCTGTTATGGCCCATTGCCTGGGAGAAGTCGAAGAAATGACATCAATGGCGAACGCCCTGGTGCTGAACATTGGCACATTGCAGGATGATTGGGTCGAATCCATGATCCTGGCCGCAAAAACCGCCAATACCAAAGGCATACCGGTCATCCTGGACCCCGTGGGATCCGGAGCCACGTCATTGCGAACGCAGGCCGTCAAAAAAATCATGAATTCGGCAAAAATTTCGGTTCTGAGGGGAAATGCGTCGGAAATATTTTCCCTGGCGTCAGCTGATGTCCGGACCCGGGGGGTTGACTCTTCTCTTTCCGTTTCCGCTGAAATTATCGATGCAGCCCAAAAACTGGCGACTGACATGAATTGCATTATCGCCATCTCCGGCGCGGAAGACATTATTACCGATGGTCAGGGGATATTCCGGGTCGCCAACGGTCAGCCATTAATGACAAAAGTGACCGGCATCGGCTGCGGCCTGAGTGCGGTCACCGGGGCTTTTTGCGCGGTTTCCGATGGTGAACTGCTTGC
>JAJRPH010000475.1 GCA_024280875.1 Deltaproteobacteria bacterium
AAAAGTCCAAATTCTGTGTTGCGCTTCATCCTTCGTTTCTTCATGGTACGCTAAGTACAAATCATCACTCAGGATTTGCGCGCCTTAAATTTGGAGCTTTTTTCTTTGCCATCGGAATCTGACTTTTTACGAGTTTGTCAATTAAAGCATAACCAAAAAATTTCTATCTTACTAAAAAACAAATAAGTCATTTGTAAAGTAAAAATTTTTATCTATTATTTTTAATCATTAATATCAATTTAAATTTTCAATCATCCGACTTAAGCATTGATTTTAAAAAACGCATTAAATATGATGCAAAATCAATATATTTTACGTTTAAAAAGGAAACAATATGCCAACAATTCCAATTCTGATTGTCACGTTTATTATGGGCGCATGCATCGGCAGCTTTTTAAATGTCTGTATCTGCCGAATTCCTGAATCCAAGTCTATTGTTACTCCGGGCTCTGCGTGTCCCCGATGTAGCACCCCCATTAAATTTTATGATAATATTCCCATTCTCAGCTTTCTTTTGCTGTTAGGTAAATGCCGGTCTTGCTCGGAACCGATCTCCGTCCGATACCCGCTCGTTGAACTGCTGACCGGATTACTGGCACTCGCCAGTGTTATCAGACTTGGTATTTCCATTGATTTTATTATTTATTTTATCTTTATCAGCGCCCTTATCGTCATCACGTTTATTGATCTTGACCATCAAATAATTCCGGATCTCATTTCTCTTCCCGGGATCCCCATCGGTTTATTGTCATCCCTTCTCCTGGCGTCCTTATACTTTACGGATGCTCTGATCGGTGCGTTGATTGGTGGGGGCAGCCTTTTTCTGATTGCATGGGGGTATCATCTGATCACCGGCAAAGAAGGAATGGGCGGCGGCGACATTAAACTCCTTGCCATGATCGGTGCATTTATCGGATGGAAGGGTGTTTTCTTTACAATTTTTGTTGCCTCTGCGTCCGGTTCTTTGATCGGCGCGGTTCTGATGCTTTTTGCTCAAAAAGACCTTAAATTTGCTGTCCCTTTTGGGCCGTTTCTTTCACTGGGAGCCATCGCGTATCTTTTTTTTGGGCCGGAACTTATCTTTTGGTATTATCACATCGCCTTTCAGTAAAGAAACGAAGGAACTGCCTCTCAAATCCGCCATTGCGGGGAGAGTTCAATATAATTATAGAACAGTCTCAGGCCAAAAACAAAAAAATATAACAAAAAAAGGAAAAGGCAACATCCATAAAGGATGTTGCCTTAAACAACTTGTCAGTTAGGTATAATGCTTAACCGCAGGAACCATCCGTGCTGCAACTGGAACAGCCGCCGCCCATCTGAAGATTGGAGGTGATCTGAAAGCCAACTCCCTTGAAATCAACCGTGATCGGCTGAGCCTGGGCAAGCAGGTCCTTATTGGCAATAAATTTAAATCCGTTAAATTCAAACGCTTCATCCATATCATTAGGTTCATCCAGAACCAGTGCTAAAGAGGGGCCGCCTCAGCCGCTTTGGTTCAAGAAAAGCCGTATGGGCTTTATCTCTTTTTCCTTAAAAAACTCCGCAATCTGCTGTTGCGCCGTTTCAGTTACATTTAACATGAGAACCTCCAAGGTATTTAAAATTAAAAATCAGTTTTTCTGCAAAATTAAAATTTAAAGAAAAATAAGCATCACCCCAAAAGTTGTCAACACAATTTTTTTTCATAACAACTGTAATAGGCTAAATGGATTGAAGAAAATCTTTATAAATTTCAAGGTGTGATGCAGAGGAAAGAACAAAAAAAACTTTCAGGCTACCGGCATTTTGCTTTAAAAAATCAGCGGTTGTGGTTATCGCGATTTCACATGCTTTATTCATCGGATAGCCATAAACCCCGCAGCTGATGGCAGGAAATGCAATCGACGATAAATTATTTTCAACGGCAATGGATAAACTGTTCCGGTAACATTTGGCCAACAAAATTTTATCTTCAGGCTGACCGTGGTATATCGGCCCAACCGTATGAATGACAAATTTTGCCGGCAGATTGTACCCCCTGGTTATTTTAGCATCTCCGGTTTGGCACCCGTTAAGTTTCCGGCACTCTTCAAGCAACAGGGGGCCGGCCGTCCTATGTATAGCCCCGTCAACCCCCCCGCCGCCCAACAGAGATCTATTGGCTGCATTTACAATCGCATCGCAGGCCAGTAGGGTAATATCGCCAGAAATAGCCGTCATTACTCCAATCCGGTCAATATCCATAACCCTGCCCCCTAAAGAACATTCAAATTAATGTTTGACAATTTATCGTTATAAACACTAATACCATGTAAAAAAAAAATTTAACAGACAAACGAATGCGACTTCATTCTCTCAAAAAAAACTCTGACCGATTATTGAAATATTTAACCCTAATTTAAGACCCCCTTGACTTGAATATCACCTTCTGATATTTCCCCTAAAAAAATATTCAACCAGAAAGGAATTCACGAAAATGGAAAGAACATTATCAATTATCAAACCCGATGGTGTCAGCCGCAGATTAATAGGTGACGTAATTAAACGTTTTGAGAAAAACGACATTAAAATTATTGCAATGAAAATGGTTCACCTGAATCAGGAGGATGCAGAGAAATTTTATACGGTTCATAAAGAACGGCCTTTTTTTGCCA
>JAJRPH010000476.1 GCA_024280875.1 Deltaproteobacteria bacterium
CAGGGTGACAAATGCCAAAACAACCCGGCATGCGAATGCTACCCGGATGAGACATGCGATCCGGGCAGCCCGGCAGCTGATGAAAAAGGCTGCGTTGCCAAAGCAGCGCCTCCCAATGCCCATCTGTCCGGCACCCAATATGTTTGTGATACGGGCCATGAATGGAACAACGATCTTAGCGCGTGTGTCCCGGAAATCATATGCCCGTCAAATGCTTTTAAATTTCAAGGAGAATGCCATTGTGATGAGGGCTATGAGTGGAATAAGGATAAAACACAATGTGTTGTTTCTCAGGTCAGTGGCAGCGAAGCTAATAGTGACGGCAGTAGCAGCAGCTCTGGTTGTTTTATCTCATTGGTTTTGAAGAATCATTAATGTCGAATCATTGCCCACGGCTTGTCACCCGCCGGGCCTTGGTATAGTGATATCTAAGAAATGCACGTAAAACTCATGGGCCATATTTTAAAGCATATAGAGGCTTTGGGCCTTTGGACTCCTGATCTTGTGAACCGGCAGGAAGTCCCGTTTATGCCGGCCCGGGTGCTGATGCAGATTTTACCGGTGTCCCGGCAAAGACAAACCAAAACAATCTGTTTTCGTTTAACCAGCTAACCATTTCACAGGTTTTTTTTGCGCTGTTCGTGACGAATGCCTTATCTTTTCGTTTTTGCATACTTGCTGGCCGATATCCCGGCCACACACCCTTCGCCCACCGCTTTGGCCACCTGCCAGGGGAGCCCGCAAATATCTCCGGCAGCGAAAATTCCGTCAATGTTGGTCTTTTGAAATTTATCGGCCTGAATGTATTTAAATTTTTGAGTGTCCAATTTATGATGGCTTCGTAAAAAGTCAGATTCATTCCAATATTAAGGAGGCCCCTGATGTCCCGAATGTTTCAGTCTGTCAAAATTGGTAAAATGGAGATCAAAAACCGGTTTGTTCATTCCGCCACCTATGAAGTCATGGCAGATAATAAGGGCTACATCACCGATGAATTGATCAAACGATATAAAAATCTTGCAAAAGGCGAAGTCGGCCTGATCATCCCGGGGCATATGTATGTGCATCCGCTGGGGAATGCCCATCATGGTCAAATAGGCATTCATAACGATGATATGATACCCGGCCTTAAAAAATTAGCTGATATAATTCACGAAAACGGGGGCAAGGTAGCGTTCCAACTTGCTCACGGCGGCCGGCAGACACCAAGGCAAATGATTGACACTCAGCCGCTGGCACCATCAAAACAGGGCAGAGACCCGGTAACCCTTAACAAACCACAGAAAATGAGTGAAGCGCTCATTGAAGAAACCATAGAAGCGTTTGCCGCAGCAGCAGTCCGGGCGGTTGAAGCAGGCAGTGATGCAGTCCAGATTCATGCAGCCCACGGATACTTGATTTGTGAATTTCTGTCTCCATTTTTCAATAAACGGAAAGATAAATGGGGCGGGTCAGATGAAAACCGGTTCAGGTTCATTAAAGAAATCATAAAACGGATGAAAGGCAGACTGCCGGATGACATACCGGTTCTGGTGAAAATGAACACCAACGATTATACTCCGTTTAAGGGCATTACACCGGATCTCGCGGCTGTCTATGCAAAATGGATGACAGAGCTTGGTGTGGATGCAGTGGAAATAAGCTGCGGTACTTATTATACCCTACACACCATAAGGGGAGATATCCCTGTTCCGGAAATGGCGGCAGGTCTTCCGATGTGGATGCGTCCGGTGGCCAAAGTCAAACTTAACTTTCAGAAAAAAGGCAATACATTTTCGGATGCATATAATCTTGATGCCGCCAAAAAAATCAAGCCGAAGATGGGTGACACCCCCTTGATACTAGTGGGTGGGATGCGCAAATTATCGCAAATGGAAAAAATAGTCGAAAATGGAGAGGCTGATCTTATCTCCATGTCCCGGCCCTTTATCCGGGAACCTTTTCTGGTAAAAAGATTTCAGGAAGGTAAATCAACTGAAGCGTCATGTATTAACTGCAACAAATGCTTTGCGGCAATGTTTAATTCAATACCCATAAAATGTTATGAAAAAGGACTGCCAGGGTTTTAAACAGGATGACAGGCAACTCACCAGGCTTGAGACTGTCGCATCAAGTAGACTCAACGCTTAACCTTTCGTCGGCTTTTCCTCGCCGCTGAAAATTTCGGAGGCAGATATGACCAGGTTTTTGTTCTCAGACATAGAGAACAACCGCGAAGAACACGCGCTCCGCACATGGTGTAAAGATAACGAAATTGAACTCGATGGGTAATCAGGCAACCGGTTTGATTATTACCGGGATGGCGATTTTTTTCACAGAAAGTGACCCGCCATTTTACCGGTGATCTGCGGAAAACCGAAAGTCAGGAGTCCGTTACCGATGATTTACGCGGGTATGTATTTTCTTAGATATTTCGAAACCGTATCCGCATCCTCCATTTCAAGAACCGTGTCCAGAATCTCTTTAGCCGAAGACCGGTTAAGCCCCCTGATAAATTCTTTGGCGGCCGGGATCGATGACGGCGTCATGCTGATGCTGTCCGCTCCCATTCCGACAAATAGTAAAATGCACGGGAGCTGGGTCGCGGCCTCCCCACAGATGCTCACCGGCTTTTTAAATCGCCTGCAAACCGAGAGGATGGTATAAATTGTCGAAATAACTGCAGGATGCAGCGCATTATAACGGTCGGCAACCTTTCGATTGTTCCGGTCAACCGCTAAAAGGTACTGGATAAGGTCATTGGTGCCGATACTGACAAAATCTATATAACGGAGCAATCGATCTAAAATCGTAACAGCCGCCGGCACCTCGATCATTATGCCCAATGGAATATCTTTTTCAAAAGCAACGCCGTTTTCCGTTAATGATTTTTTTTCCGCATCAACAAGTTCGATGACCCGCCGGATTTCTTCAACGCTGGTAATCATCGGAAAAAGAATTCTGGCTGAACCCTTTGCCGCCGCGCGGAGGATCGCCCGGATCTGCGTTCTGAACACATCTTCAAGTTCCAGACTGATCCGGATCGATCGCCAGCCTAAAAAGGGATTATCCTCTTTGGGAGAATGAAGATATGGCAGGAACTTGTCACCGCCAACATCAAATGTTCGTATGGTCACGGACAGGCCGCCTGTTTTTTGAATCGCTCTGGTGTAAAGGGCCACCTGTTCTTCTTCGTTTGGAAACGTGTTTCGCAACAGAAAAGGAAATTCCGTCCGATAGAGGCCGATATGGTCCGCACCGTATTTTTCAGCCAAAGCAATATCCGACAGCAGCCCTATATTCGCCCCGAGCCGCATTGAAAAACCGCATGTTGTAATGGCCGGCAGATCTCTTAATGCCGAAAGTTTTCTCCCCGCTCTTTCGGTTTCGCCTTTTCGTCTTTCATATTCAGCCTTTATTTCAGAAGATGGATTGGCATATACCAGCCCCGATGCCCCGTCAACGATCACATAATCTTTTTCATGAACGGTTTCCAGAAGGCCATCTACACCTATAACAATTGGAATTTCAAAGGATTTGGCGAGAATCACAGTGTGTGAGGTCCGTCCGCCTTTTGCCAGGACGATCCCCTTGAGGTTCGGCTGCCGGATAGCCAGCAAATCGACCGGCGAAAGCTCTCCGGCAATGGCAATCGTGTCTCTCAAAAGCGCCTGATGGGGATCACTATTAACTCCCAGAAGATTTCTCAGCACGCGGTATCCGATATTCAGCATATCTTCAGAACGTTCGCTAAGATATGTATCATCAATTGATTTGAACATGTCCACGTATTTTAGGATGACCTGCTTTAAAGCATACTCCGCACAATTGCCGCTCTCAATATTTGCGATGATTTTCCCGCGCAGGGCTTTATCCTTTAGGAACATGAGGTGGGCCTCGATAATTGCGGATTCCTGATCGGAAATATCCTGCGCCTGGTCCAGTGCACGACTGATCTGCACGGCAGACTGAGAAAATGCGTTCTCCATCCGAATGACCTCCCCGGCGGAATCGTCAATCTGCCGGTTTCGGACCTGATCGAAATCAATATTTCCCGGCAGGTAATGCGCATACCCGGTTGCCACAAGATCAGATACCGGCGTTCCCCTGAGATGATTCGGTTTCAGGTTTGTTTGATCTGAAATATCTGTATTGTCAACGCCCGGATCTTTGTCTTCAGGACTTCGCCGGACGCGATTCTCCTTGAGCCTGGTATAGGCTACAGTTGCAGAAATTTGGGAGGCAATGTTTGAAAAAACCGGGACATCCGTTTCCAGTATGCCGTCCCGATCAATGGTCTGGATTACCAGCACCCCGATTATTTTCTGGTGGTATATCAGCGGAAGCCCGAGAAATGTCTGATAAATTTCTTCCCCGCTTCCCTTATAGTATTTATACCGTGGATGCGCCGTCGGATCGGGAATAAAAACCGGTGCCATTGTTTCAATGACAAGACCCGTGAGTCCCTCCATGACATCCATTTTAATGGCATCCACGGCACTACTATTGAGGCCGACCGTTGCCCGTAAAACAAGACTGTTTTCAGAAGGATCATAGACATATACCGAACAAACATCGACTGCGAATCTTTCAACAACCATGGAGACGATAATGTCCAGTGACTGATCAGGGCTTTCTGAAGCCGTGATGGTCTTAAGAATGTCTTCCAGAAGACTAAGTTGATTACGCAGCATCACCTGGTTTCCTTTAGCTGTATTTTGCGGTTGAACAATCACCTGACATGATCGTATTACATTTAAATCACAATGATGCAACTTCTCAAAAAACCAGGCCATAAAAAGACGGTGCAATCACACGATTGTGAATGCACCGTCTTTTCTGCTGCAGGGTTTAGGAAATTTGAAACTCCAACTGCAATATTTATATTAAATTAAAAAGCAAATGCAATACCGGCACCACCGAAAACATCCACATCCTGTTCCGGCAATACATCGTCATCAATTGCATCCGTATAACCCAGGGTGCCGGAAACGGAAATCATGTCATTAATTGCATAACTAAGTCCCATGGTTAATGTATATTCCTGGAATCCTGATTCACCACCCGGAGCAGCATCATCACCGGCATAGCCAACGGAAGCACCGAGGTCGATGCCAAGGCCGGAATCCAGGGACATGCCATATCCCAGATATGCATTCAGGTAATAGTCTTCCACTTCATCGAAGTCATAGTAACCGGTAATTCCTGTTGAAATACCATCAGCCGGTTCTATGGAGGCATCCAGAAAAATTTCACGGGTGCCTTCTGCGCCGCCGACTTCCGTGGTTGGAAACAGGTATTCGATGTATCCGGCAGTCAGCCCGACGGGACCAGCTTCAATCGCATAAGTCAGTGTCAGGTCGATTTCGGAAAACTCACCGCTGTCCAGGGAATTATCATAATCATCCACATCCAGGTTACCCCACACGTTTAAACCAAAATTGCCGGACGCCACATCCACACTGGGCTGAACCACCACGCCGTCATTAAATGTTATACCACGCCATACATAGGCTGAGTTCACATCAATCGCTGTTGTAACATCCGCTCCAAATACAGTTCCCGAACTCATCAAAACTGCTGCCAGGCAAATGGTTAATAAGATGTTTTTTATCATTTTACGTTTCATTTTTTTCTCCTGATTGTTTATTTTTGCTTGTTTATTGCTGGTATATTTTTCATCTAATTAAAGGACCGCGCGTATTTAACACATTTAAAACATACGCGGCCCTTGCTCCCTATCAGTTACTTCTGAGAATAGGTAGACACTTCAAAATCCGGATAGGCGACATTGCCGTGTTCAGTAAAATCAAGTCCTTCCATTTCCTCTTCAGGTGTAACCCTCAGCCCTATAGTCTTATCAATCACCTTAAACAGAATAAAGCCCATGGTAAATGCCCATGCAAAGCAGGCAACGATCCCTAAGGCCTGTACCCCGATGAGATGTAAGGATGTTCCGCCCATGTTAAATATACCGGCTGCCAGTGTGCCCCAGGCACCGTTCATCCCGTGAACCGATATGGCACCCACCGGGTCATCAATTTTAATTTTATCAAAAAACACCACGGAGAAAACAACGATTACACCGGCAATCGCCCCTATGATAATGGCGCTTCCCGGTGTCACGGTAGCGCATGGACTGGTTATTGCCACAAGCCCGGCAAGGGCGCCGTTTAAACTCATTCCTATATCGGGTTTGCCGAATTTTATCCATGTTACAAACATGGCCATAATAGAGCCTGCACAGGCGGCAAGATTGGTATTGACAAAGATCAGGGCGGTGTCCGTATTGGCCGCAGTTGTCGATCCAGGATTAAAACCGAACCACCCCAACCAGAGAATAAAGACGCCCAGAGCCGCCAGGGGCATGTTGTGTCCCAGAATCGGACGAATTTTCCCGTCTTTTCCATATTTGCCCAGCCGGGGTCCAAGAACGATAGCACCGGCAAGTGCAATCCAGCCGCCCACGGAATGAACAACTGTGGAACCCGCAAAATCGATGAACCCCAGGTTTTCAAGCCAGCCTCCGCCGTGGAAAAGGCTTCCCCATGCCCAGCTGCCGAAGATAGGGTAAATTATAAGGCTCACGAAGACGCTGTAAACCAGGTATGACGTAAACTTGGTCCGTTCCGCCATTGCGCCGGATACGATAGTGGCGGCAGTAGCGGCAAACACAACCTGGAACATCCAGAAGGCCAGGACCCATGGGTCTCCTCCCGGCGTATAATCGCTTAAGAAAAAACCGGTGGTGCCGAACCACCCGTTAGTTGTTGCGCCAAACATGAGGCCGAAGCCAACAGCCCAGTATGCAAGTGCGCCCATGGAAAAATCCATGAGGTTTTTCATCATGATATTCACCGCATTCTTAGCGCGGGTAAAACCGGCCTCCACCATGGCAAAACCCGCCTGCATAAAAAAAACAAGGGCTGCCGCAATCAGAGTCCACATATAATCCGCGTGTGTCTGCACCAGGTCTATAGCTTCCTTATTGGAAAGGACCGTGGGAGCGGCATCCCCCGCCCATACTCCGGTAGAATGAAACAATATAGCCAGTGCTGTAAAAATAAATAACTTCATTTTGATGTTCTCCTTTTTTAAATCGCGTTCTCACCTGTTTCGCCGGTTCTGATCCGCAGTGTCTCTTCCAGTGCCAGAACAAAAATTTTTCCGTCACCGATCTTGCCGGTTCTCGCTGCATCACATATGGCAGATACCACATCGCCCGCCATGCTGTCGGAAACGACCACTTCAATTTTAAGTTTGGGTATAAAGTCAACCTGGTACTCAGCCCCACGGTAGATCTCCGTATGCCCTTTCTGCCGACCGTATCCCTTGACTTCCGAAATAGTAATGCCCTGCGCTCCGATTTCGCAGAGCGCTTTCTTGACCTCATCAAGCTTAAACGGTTTTATAATGGCTTCCACTTTCTTCATCATCTTCTTCCGCCTCCTTATTTTGCTTTAATTAATATTGCTAAAATGTCTTTTGTCTAATTCAGTCAAAAATTATCATTACGTTTAGCTTATTATAAAGCAATCCGTGTGCCAAAATCATTTTTTAGTGCATTAAACAGCATTATTATTTGATATTATTGTCTATTTAAAATTCCATAAAAGAGTAGTTAACGAATGGTATATTACAATTTTGTTATATGGCTCCCATTAAATTACAAAATTGTATTATTTATCAGGCAAAAAAACAGAAAGGCGAGACACTATGAATATTGTTTTTAAATTACACAAACAATAATCCCGCCGGCTTGAAAAGCAGTTAACAATTTCGCCTTAACAATTTCATTGATACGACAATAAAATTTGATACAATCCCACAAAAGATATCTGAAAAAAGACGAACAAATAAAGGAGCGCCTCATGACATTGCCGGATCGGAACAATCCCTATTCATTTGACGATTTTCTGGAATGGAGAAGCCTGTATCGCCTGCCCCGCGACCTGTACTGAAGGCCTGGTAGCGGTTGTGGAACAATTTGCAGACACGGATGCTCTCAAACAGATTGTCGCTCATTGCAAGGAAGGGATTGACGGTGATTTTGCCATCGGCGCACAGTATCTGTCGGAAATTCAGGGCGGATCCGACGTGCCGGGCAACCTGCTCGAAGCCGTCCAGGATGCCGACGATACCTGGCGGCTATACGGCAACAAGTTTTTCTGCTCCGCTACCCATGCTGATTATGCGATTGTAACCGCCAAACCGAAAGATTCCGAAAAAGTAGCCCTGTTTGTGGTGCCCTCATGGCTTTCGGGCAATAAGGAAAAAGAAATCCGAAACGGATACACCATTGACCGCATAAAGTGGAAGATGGGGACCAGCGAACTAACCACGGCTGAAATCACATATGACGGGCCGTGGCCTATCCCGTGGGACCAATGGACAGGGGCATGGCAAACGTGGTCGGGATCGTTTTGACCTTTTCACGCCTTACGGTCGGGTTGTCGTCAGCAGCCTCAATGATCCGGGCCGTGCGGGAAGTAAAAGCCTACAGCCGCTTCCGTAAGGCATTTGGAGTGCCGGTTGATCAATTTCCGATGCTGGCCAACCAGATTGAGGACATCGACACTTGTGCCCGGCGCGCCACGGCCGGGGCCTTCAAACTCTACAGTCAGGTGTTGGGGCTGGCCGGTGCCAATGTTGAGGTTGTCAGCGCGTTATCCTTAGAGATCAACGAACTGGTCCGTCACCCGAATCTCTTTGCCATGGATGATCAGACCCGCGACATCTGTCGGCGATGGGACAGTTTCTGCCACCGGCTGATACATGCTTACCAGGACACGGCCCTGACAGAGGTAATGGCGTCGTAAAAAAGGCCCATCAACGGCCGTTTAACGACCAGTCATAATCCAGGTACTTGACCTTAATCAGGCCCTGCCGGGCCTGAAGCTGTTTTCTTAAAGGCTCATCCGCATATTTAATAAAAAATCCGATCACATTATCATTAAAGTCTTCGGAGAACCATTTAAAAATACTGCTCACATAAAGTTTATCCCCGGCCAGGTAATTGTTTTTCGGGTCATTGATAAATTCACGGGTAGACCGGTCCAGCTGTTCGTCCAGTCGGCTGCCATCATAGGGTTCTGCAATTAGCGGCGGGCAGCTTTTTGATGCGCAGTTAACGGCAAAATGAACGCGCGGATCTTTGAATGTCGGCCGTAAAATATCGTGTTCCACATGATCCAGAGTCACGACTTTTCCGTTCAAATTTACAAATTTCTTCTTCCACGGCCCCGAAAAAAACCCGCCCAGGTCTTTAATCGATTCAACACCCGGATATCCTGACAGGATGAGCTTAATTGTCCACGCGTTATACGCATTGACATAAAAGGCCATCTGATCGTCACGGGACAGTTTATGAACATCCGTTGATTCAAAAAGCTTAAGGTAGCGGTCCAGTTTTTTTTCATCTTTTTTAAATCCCGCGTAATCGACTACTCCATTTTGGACATAGATTGCCAGGAGTTCAGCATAGATGCCATGATCCGTTTTTTGTGTGTTTTCAGCGCCGGAATCTCCGGGGAATAATAAAAAGAACATCCCCAGAATCAGTCCCATTCCTATGACTTTTATATTCAATCTTTTTTTTGTATTCATTGTATCGCCTCCGTATAAAACAGTATAATTACTTAATCCCGTATTGTAAAATCGGAAAGAGTCAGTTAACCGTTCTTTGAGCGTCAATCACTTTTAACGTTGAAATACAGTCTGCAGGTTTTCAGAAGCAATAATAACGGCGCTGTTCCGTGCAGGAACAGGTCAAAAATATCAATGGGTTTTGAAAGCTGGCCTTGAAACAGCATCCGGATTTTTTCAACAAGGTGGGGTTCGGGTTTAAAAGGTGCCAGTCCGATAGATAAAGAAAGAATTATAAGAACAGCAAAGGGAATTTTATCCAGCCATTTAAACAAGGAGTTTTCCTTTATAAAAAATTCGTAAGCATTCACAGGGCACCGCATCTGCTTTGTTGCCGAGCACTTGAAGTACAAAAGTACGTCTATGCGCTCGGCGCCTCACATCTGCGGCACCCTGTGAATGCTACACTTCATTGGTTGGAAGTGTATAAACAGTTGTACCTCTGTGAACGGGTACAAAAATTCAATACCTGATCGTTAAAAATCAGATTTTTTATACTGTAAGTTCACCATAGGACTGGCCTTTCATGAACTGACCAATATATGTTTTCAGGCCATGGCCGGACGCCCGAACCGCAAGGCCGATAGCAGCGGTTGTTTTTCCCTTGCCGTTGCCGGTATATAGCTGAACAAATTTTTTTTCAGATATATTCATTGGCAACTTTAGTCATTTTGATTCCTGGTAATATAATTGCCCAGGGCCTCCTGAAGCGTGGCAGCGGCCAAATCAGCACAATGCCGGTCTGCTGCCGGAAGCCGTCCGATTTCTTCTAACACGGTCACCCCTGAAATATCGGTTAATTCATCAGGGTCTTTTCCGATCGCAAGCTCTACAGCAAAAAATCCGCTGATGGCGCTGGATGCACATCCATCGGTAAAATAGGTCGCCGGTGAGGCGCGAATGACCGTCAGAAGATTCCATTTTACTATTGTACCGGGGATTGCGCCACCGTTCAAACCCTTTTTCTCCATAGGCTTCTCTTGCTTCATCAAATATCTGTTCCTGCATGTTATTTACAAAATTATCGAAATCATCCATGGTATGGGACCGCCACCCATTGGTCCGCTTCCGTTAAATCCCGGCATAGTATTCACCTCCATGATATTAAATTAGCAGTGCCTAAACGAAAACCTCTGTTTTCGAAGCAGAGCCCGTTCTGACACTGCTTATTGATAAAGCAATATACATGCCATTCTGGAGACGGCGATCTTGAAAATAATAATATTCAATTATTACACAATTTTATTGATTATCAGAGTTTAAAGCAAAGGTGAAAGAAGGATAGGAGGAAAGCATAATTAAGACGCACACAGTTGCACAATTGCGACCCTATAAATGATTCTATAAATTCCGGGTGCGGCCGTCAATATTCGGCAGGCGGATGCCCAGCTTTTCAATTTTTCGGAAAAGAGTACTTTTATGTATGCCGAGATCGGCGGCAGCTGCTTTGCGGTTATAATTGTTTCGTTTCAATGCATCCGTGACCACCCGGATTTCTGCTGATCGGACCGGATCATCCGGCGTTTCACATTCAGGAATTGCCCTGGATTGACGGGAGAACATTGCCGGAAGATGCCCCGGGTTAATATCCCCTTCCGAGCACAACACAAATGCGTGCTCAATAATATTTTCCAGTTCCCGTATATTACCGGGGAAATCATGGGACATCAAAATTTTAAGGACCTGCCGGTCAATACCGCTGACGGATTTCCCCCGGATACGGTTGAGTTTGGCGATAAAATGTTCGACCAGAAGCAATATGTCCTCCATGCGCTGCCTTAACGGCGGAAGGTTTATATTTACCACATTGATCCGGTAAAAAAGATCCCGGCGAAATGTTTTCTCCTCCACCATATGGGAAAGATTTTTATTGGTGGCGGCAATCACCCGGACATTTGCTTTTTCCTTTTTTACCGCGCCAAGGGGCTGAAACTCATGTTCTTCAAGCACCCTAAGCAATCTTGCCTGAAAAGCCGCACTCGTATCCCCGATTTCATCCAGAAAAAGTGTGCCCCCTTCAGCAATGGCAAAAAGTCCAGGCTTGTCTTTTACCGCATTGGTAAAAGCCCCGGCCTTGTAACCGAAAAGTTCCGATTCCAAAAGGGTATCCGGCAATGCCCCGCAGTTGATTGCCACAAACGGTTTTTCTTTTCGCAGGCTTAAATTATGGATCGCCCTGGCGGCCAGCTCCTTGCCGGTCCCGGTCTCACCTTCGACCAAAACCGTGCTGTCACTTTCGGATATCTGCGGAAGAATGTTGAAAATCCTTTTCATTTCCGGGCTGGCACTGACAATATCCCCCATCCGATAACTGCCGGAAAGCTCCTTGCGCAGCTCTTCCACCAGGGAATGATCCCGAAAAGTCTCGACCCCGCCGATAATTTTTCCGTCGTTATTTTTTAGCAGAGATGTGGATACAGTAATGGGTATTCGTTTTTTTTCACTGTTGATGATATGTGTTGAGGTGTTGATAAAAGGCTTGCCCTCTTTCATGGTTTTTTTCAGGGCACAGTCACTTTCACACATGTTGGATCGAAACACTTCCCAGCAGTGCTTGCCAATGGCTTCCTTGCGGTAAATTCCGGTAATCTCCTCCGCCGCCCGATTAAATGACATGATTTTCCAGTTGCGATCCACCGTAAAAACACCGTCGGAAATACTTTCCAGGATGGTCTCCGTAGCATTTTCTTTTAATTCATTCAATGGTTTCGATTTTTTTGCCATGCTTATATACCCATTGCCTCCTGTTCGAGGACTCCGGCCAGCCGGTGCGAAGATTTCCTGCAAAGGCCACCCGGATCAGTCGTCATCGGTTTTATCGACATATTCCGGGTAAAACTTTTCCATGCAGTCCGGACAAATCCCATGGCTGAATTCAGCGGCTGTATGCTTGGCGATATACGCCTCAACCTGGTTCCAATATCCCTTGTCATCCCGGACCTGCTTGCAGTAAGAACAGATCGGAACGATTCCGTGAAGGGTCTCAATTCTGTTCCGGTATGCTTTAATGCTTAATGAAACCAGCGCCAGGACAATAATGGTGATAAAAAGGCATATCCCCAGATTAATCATCAGGGTGGCAAAAATATGCCGAATGATCTCCCCTTCGGGCTGTTCCACAACAAGATACCACCCAAATTCAGAGATATAACGGATATTTACACGAACTATGCCGTTTCCATTTTGATAGTTAAATGCCCGCTCCGGGTGTGAAAGCATTTCATCCGCATAATGCGAAAAACGCTCGCTTTTAAAAATATTGGTGATTGATTTCGGAAAATTTGAACCGGAAAGCTTTATGTCGCCGTTTTTATCAACAAAATAAATATTCCGTTTGTATTTTTTTTGATACTCCTCAATGAGTATTTTCACAGCATTCACTGTCAGACCAACGCCTGTCGCCCCGATATAATTACCATCATAGTCATACATGCGATAGTTGACAAAAATGGTTATCATGTCCTTGTTGGCCATGTCCGGATCCACATTGATTTCGTAATCTTCCTTCATTTCACGGACCCTGAAATACCAGGCATCCCGTTCTTTATCCGGGGTCACTTTTTTGAGTACCCCGTCTGCGTAATAATAATTACGGGTATTTTCGGACACAAAAAAACTGGTAAACGTATTGAATTTTTCTTTGATTTCCTTGAGGTATTTCGTAACTTGCTTTTTATCCTTCTCCCCGGCAACAATCCAGTCCCTTAAAAACGTATCCGTGGCCATCAGGGAAGAAATAAAAACAGGGCGGAGCAAATCTCTTTGAATTTCCGAATAAATATTATCGCTTGTCAATGGCAGCTCATTTAATATGATTTCAGAGCGCAATGATTTTAACGACACGAAGTAACTGGCCAGACTGGTAATTAAAAAACCAACAATCAGAAGTAAGCTGATAATTACAATAAGCTTCTTGTCTTTTTTCATATAAATATCCGTAAAAACCGGCGCATATTGTTATGGTTCTGTGTTTATCCCGAATATATTGCTGCCGGCTTTATAACACCACAATCATATAATACGTCAGAAAACCATGTAAGGAAAATACTGACGCTGTCCATAGCGTATAGAATCAAGGAGAGATGGCTTTAAATTGCTCTTCCGGCGCGCCGCAGATCGGACATTTTTTGGGCGCTTTCTTGTCCGTCACATAACCGCAGACCTGACACACCTGATAGGCCTT
Source organism: Deltaproteobacteria bacterium (assembly GCA_024280875.1). Classification (GTDB taxonomy): domain Bacteria; phylum Desulfobacterota; class Desulfobacteria; order Desulfobacterales; family Desulfosalsimonadaceae; genus SURF-3. The sequence continues at coordinate 13,808 of JAJRPH010000476.1, forward strand.
CACATCTTCTTTCATGGACTGGAATATGGCGCGCTCATATAATTTTGCATGAAAGGATTCAGCGTCCCGGGCCTGGGAAAAAGCAAATACCGCCGCTTTCTCGCCTTCATCTTCCGCATCCTTGAGAAAGTCCGGGTATTCATTTTCACTGATGGATTTTTCCTGTTCAAAGGCACTTTCCAGGTTCGTGTCAGTGTCCTTGACAATAATATCTTTTATCAAATTCAGATTCCGCGTGGCGTGAACGCGTTCGGCTTCGGCAATGGCGCGAAACAGCAACTCAATCTGGGGAATGCCTTCCTCCCTGGCTTTTTCAGCAAAAGCCAGCAGCCTGAAATAAGCTTTGGCTTCTCCGATAAATGCCGCACGAGCGTTTTTTTGCGTCTTTTCTTTCATAATTCCCTTTCTCCTGACCATCATTGTTGACAAACTCGTAAAAAGTCAGATTCCGATGGCAAAGAAAAAAGCTCCACCAATCTCATAAAAATTGGCAAGGCGCGTAAATCCTGAGTGATGATTTGTACTTAGCGTACCATGAAGAAACGAAGGATGAAGCGCAACACAGAATTTGGACTTTTTACGAAGCCATCATTGTTTATTGATTAAAAAGCGCCTGATATGTCTTTTCGATTTTCGCCCGATGCTGTTCTTCTTCCCTGGCAAGACCTAAAAACAAAACACTTAAATCATCATCATCAGATATTTCAGCCAACAGGGAGTACAGCTCAAATGCTTTATCCTCGCGCTTCATGGCCAGAATCAGGGCATCAGCAAATGCCATCTCCGAATTCGGTTCAACGTTTTCCATTCTTCCCGCAATTCCCAGATCTTCCTGTTTTTCTACTATTCTCGCAAACATTTTTTCAAGGGCATCGGCGTCAATGGTCAGCAGCATCTTTTTGTGTTGCAATTCTTCCTTGGCAAACTCACTGAAAAGGGGCTGAAGAAAGGGATCAGTGGTCGTTTCCGCAAGGTTCCTGTAAAATTCATGTGATTCTTCTTCCCGCATAACTGCAAAACTAATCACTTCGGCAAATGTTTTAAATCCCTTTTCCATCCCGCCTCCTCAATTACTATTTATTGAATGTTTGTCCAAACCGAACGCTTTAAATATTCGCCGGATTTGGATTAAATCTAATTGCAAATGAATAAAATGATACTTTATGTTTTTTTATCCTTAATTTCAATCATTTATTCAAGATCAAACCGTGGGTGTAGCGTCATCAAAAAAAAGTTCTGCCTGGCTTCCATCTTCGGATTCATAAAGGCCCATGACCGCTTGGGCGAGTTCGGCGGCATAGCTTCCGACAGGAAAAAAATTGACGGTCCGTAATGCCTGGATCAGATTTCCCGCTCCGGCAATGGCACTTTCTATAATTGAACTGTCATAAATTTCTTCGTAGAGGAGAAAAAAATCGATTTCACGCAGGTTGGAAGTGGCGACATTTTTCAAATTTTTATCAATGACGGCATACTCCCTGATCTTGAGTATGTTTTCGGCATCATCCCGGATCATCTGATATTTTTGGCGCATACCTTTCTCCTGTCTTTTTCAGGTTAACATTCAACCGGAGAGATTGTTGCTAATCACAAAAAAAACGGCGCCACGCTGCTCTCAATCAGAACGGAATTTAAGACAGCGCTTATCAAGCCGATTATCCGGTTGGAAATTTTTCGCCAGGGATCGGGTATAGTAGTGAATAGAAATAAAAAAGGAATTACAATGGCAAGTGTCCCCATTTTCCGGGTGGGGAGTTCTAATTAACGAAAAATAATTGATTCAGGATACAAAAATATAATAGAAAAGTCAATTATTTATATAGTTATATTGCCCGGCCCATATTTGATGAATCAGTAAAAAGTATCTGTTTTGGCACGAGATGGCTAAGTTAAAAGTTCCACCAATCCCATAAAATTTGGCAAGGCGTAATGGTTTTTCAGGCCCGAAATCATACATGTAGTATCTTGAGTGCCTGAAAAAACGATACAACGCAGTAGATGGGACTTTTTACGAAGCCATCATGTTTAATGGTTCTGCTTCCCCTTGAGTCTTACGCGTCATTAAAAAGAAAACCATGCAAAATAATGCATCTTCATCTGACAATTCGAAGGTTTTTGCAAATTTCATCAGGCGATTTTCAGGTGATGTTTCACCATGAAAGCTCAACGCTTCTATTTTTCCAGGCAGCATATCCGGCAGACTCATTAACAAGGCCCGGGCATCATTCACTTTAAGGTGACCAATATATTTTTTTACGCAGCGGCCCTCTTGTCTTAAATTTTCACACATTTTCAGTTCGTTGCTGAAAAATGACCGTCTTCGGCAATCCAGCTTCAGCCGAATAAATGAAATCACGGTATGGCGTTTATCCCCCAAAAACCGGAACAGGGTTTCAATAAAATCCATGTCTTTATCTCTGCGCGCCGGTCCTGTTTTTTCTGTTGCAAACAGTTCGTTCTTCTCAAATGCCGGATGATTTGATAATGTGATGATATTCTGTTCTTTTTGCTTATGCATGATTGTTTCCTCCGTTTTATTTTTTATATTCTTGATAGACTTGTAAAAAATCGGATTTAGGCGGCAAAGTATAAAAGTACAAATGCAAGGCGCGCAAATCCTGAGCAATGATTCGTACTTGTCGTACTCTGAAGCAGCGAAGGATGCAGCGCAACACAGCAGTTGGGCTTTTTACGAAGCCGACTTTTTTCCTTTTGGAGGTATTATACAACGGCATGTGTGCGGTTACCGTCACACATCGTCATTTTTTTTATTTTTCCCATAACTAACTGAAAATAATATTAAAAAATGAAAAATAAAACCGGTATTCATTACAACATCTTGATATTATGGTTTTTTACATACAAAAAGACCTTGAATTACATTTCAACAAAAAATTATAGGAATCCGAAAAACCCATGAAAGAAAAACAGCTTATCAACCTGATCAAAGCCGTTGACATGATGGCGAGGCCTGACGGCACCACCATCAATGAACTGTCTGCTGAACTCGGGATCAATCGCCGGGCTGTTTACCGGCTCATAGAGACATTAGAAAGCATGCATTTTCCCATTTATAACGACAATACGGCATCAGAACGCGATAAGCCCTGGCGGCTGCAGCCGGAATATGTCAAAAAAATGCCCAATATTTCCGTACCCGAATTAAAACTTTCTTTTGCCGAAATGCTGGCTCTGTACCTGCTCAAAGGTGAAGCAGCGATTTATAAAGGCACCCGCCTGGAAGCCGAAGCCCAGTCGGCTTTTGACAAAATCAGTGCGTTTCTGCCGCCCCCGGTATTCAAACAACTGGACAAAATCAAAACCCTGTTCATTCCCCAATCCAAGTTTGCCAAGGATTATTCCGGCAAGGAAGAGATCATCAATACCCTGGCCGATGCCATCCTGAAACAGAAAATCTGCATGGTGAGCTATTTTTCATTTCATGATGAAAAGGAAAAACACTACCTCATCGAGCCGCTTCATTTTTTTGAAAGCAACGGGGGGATGTATATCTTTGTCCGGGTCCCAAAACACGATTCCATCCGGACCCTGGCTGTGGAACGGATCCAAAAAATAGACAAATCAGAAGAAACGTTTGAATATCCAGAGAATTTTGATCCGGAAAAATTGCTGGAATCATCATTTGACATTATTTACGATGACCCTGTTTCTGTCCGGTTATGGGTTTCCACGGGACAGGCCAAATACATCCGGGAACGAAAATTTTTTAAGAACCAGACCATTACTGAAAATGGAGACGGCTCCCTGATCCTGGAGATTGAAACCTCTGGCTGGAAAGATGTCAAACGCTGGATCATGTCGCTGGGTGCCGAAGCAGTGGTCGAAGAACCAGAAAAATTGAGGCAGGAAATAAAAAATGACATAACAAAACTGCTAAAACGATATGAGCAGGATACCCGTTAATGAATAAACAGCGCACATTTTTAAAACCCAGACTGGTATCTTCTTTTTTAAAAACATTTAAATTCAATGCTTTACGTCCACAAAACCGCTGCAAATTACCCCCCGGAACTTCAAATTTTATTTTTTGACTTAAGTCAAGGAATCAATGCTACATTGTGGTATTAATAATTGTCAAAAGAAACACCATATGATAATGTACGTTTTAGTTTCATAGTTTTAAATTTTCATTCGAAAATTGATCGCTTAATTTGAAGTCTCGTAAAAAGCTTTTCATGGTGACGAATCACCATGAAAAACTTTATAATAAGGAGACGTCATGCCTGTTTTCAGCTACATCGCATACCCCGTGCAGGGAGCAAAAGCTCAACTCCTCAAAGATTTGGCGGCCATAAACCACTGCGACGTCATACCGTCCGAAAATAATGATGTCCTGATTCTTGTAACCGACACCCCGGATGAGACTCAGGAAAAAACCTTACAAGAAAAACTTAAAAATTTAAAATCATTACAGTCTCTTGGCATGACGTATGGTCATACTGACGAATAACATAAGGAGCGATATATGAGTATTACCAGAAGAGCATTCATTAAGTCACTGGCTTTAAACAGTGCTGTTGCGGCCGCTTCAACTTTGTTTCCGGGCATCATTTTTGCCGGGTGGGAAAAAATTGATCTTCCGTCAGGAATGATTCACTGGGAAAAAACGCCCTGTCGGTTTTGCGGAACCGGATGCGGACTCTTAATCGGTGTTTCCGGTGATCGGGCAGTGGCCGTGAAAGGCGATCCCAACTGTAGCGTCAACAAAGGATTATGCTGTGTTAAAGGATATCATTCGGTTCAGATCCTGTACGGTAAAGACAGAATCCAAAAGGCACTGATCCGGAAAAACGGCAAACTGGTCGAGGCACCCTTAAAAGAAGCCCTGGATCTGGTGGCTGCCAAAATGCAGGAGACAATTAAAAACCACGGAAAAGATGCGGTTTCCATATACGGTTCCGGGCAATGGTCTATCCCCGATGGTTATGTTGCATCAAAGCTGTTTAAAGGCTGTATCGGCACCAACAATGTAGAGGCCAATGCCCGCGTTTGCATGGCCAGTGCGGTAACCGGCTTTATGACCAGTTTCGGCCTGGACGAGCCCATGGGCTGCTATGATGATATCGACCATGCGGACGTTTTTATTACCTGGGGAAATAATATGGCGGAAATGCACCCGGTCCTGTTTTCCAGAATGCTCGCCAACCGAAAAAGCAAAGGCCATGTTGAAATCATTGATTTTGCCACCCGCACCACCCGAAGCAGCCAGGCTTCGGATAAATCCATCCTCTTTAAGCCCCAGACCGACCTGGCGGTGGCCAATGCCATCTGCTACGAAATTATCCGAAACGACTGGGTAAACTGGGATTTTGTCAACAAGCACGTTTCTTTTCACAAGGGAAAAACCAATATCGGTTACGGCACCGAAGACTACTTCCAGTTCAAAGATAAAGCGGAAACAGTTGATTTAGAAACATATAAAAAATTTCTTGAAGACTACACCCCGGAAAAGGTGGAAAAAATATCCGGTGTGTCTGCCATGGATATCCGATACCTGGCCTCCCTTTACGGGAACCCGGACAAAAAAGTGACCTCCTTCTGGTGTATGGGGATGAACCAGCACACCCGGGGGACCTGGATTAACAACCTGGTCTACAATATTCATCTGTTGGTCGGCAAAATATCGACCCCCGGCAACAGCCCCTTTTCCCTGACCGGCCAGCCGAGCGCCTGCGGCACTGTTCGCGAAGTGGGCACTCTGACCCATAAACTGCCCCACGGTGTTGTCATGAAAGAAACAGACAGGAAAATGGCGGCAGACATCTGGCAGGTGCCGGTGAAAAACATCGATTCCAAGCCCACTTATCATACGGTCGAGATGTTCCGGGCTCTGGATCGGGGAGATATCCGGTTCATGTGGATTCAGGTCACCAATCCCATGGTGACGATGCCCAATCTCAAACGATATCGAAACGGCGCACAAAAAGAAGGCCGGTTCATGGTGGTCTCCGAGATCTACCCTACACCCACGTCTGATGTAGCGGATGTCGTGCTCCCTTCGGCCCTGTGGATTGAACGGGAAGGCTTTTTCGGAAACTCGGAACGACGCACCCAGCATAACGATCAAATCATTCCCACGCCGGGGGATACCATGTGCAATACCTGGCAGCTCATAGAAGTGGCCCGGAGGCTGGGATTTGAAAAGCAGTTCCCCTGGAGCCGGGACACCTATATCGAGGATGTCTGGAATGAATACATTCGGTTTCATGACAACCCGAAACACCGCATGGCGCCGTACAAGGAACTCAAAGCCCGTCCCGGCATTCAATGGCCATTTGTCAATGGTATGGAAACCAAATGGCGCTACAACCCCAAATACGACCCGGCTGCCAGAGGAAAAGATTTTGATTTTTACGGCAAGCCGGACAACAAAGCCTGGATATGGATGCGCCCGTATGAACCGGCAGCTGAATCACCGGACAGTGACTATCCCTTCTGGCTCAACACCGGCCGGGTTCTGGAACACTGGCACACCGGCTCCATGACCCGGCG
>JAJRPH010000477.1 GCA_024280875.1 Deltaproteobacteria bacterium
AAATAGAAAAACTATTTTCCAAAATTGCAACTTGACCGGGGTTTATATTTTTAACATATTGATATTTTTCATAAGTTAACCGGACAGCAATGAATATACTTATATATTCATTTAATCGCTTTTTTAATAAATTGCTTTGATCTATAGAGGACATGGAAAATAATTCAAAAGATTTGTTAATGAGTAATCGATGCAATCTATCGCATCTTGTTTGATCCTTCTTAAAATAAAAAAAGATCGCTAAATACGAACAATAAATGTTCAGATACATAAATTCATCAATTACACTGGTTGTAGATTGATTTGAAAAGCCCATATCATTTAAATCTTCAACAATCCACTGAAGATTTAAACAGTCCTTAAGTAAGAATATAATAAATTGTTCAGAAATTATTTTATTCTTGCGAAAATTAAACATGAATTTTTCCCTTTAGCAGAATTCTTTAACTTTGGAGCTAAGAGACCGGAAAATGTGACCCCAATGAATTATTTTGTGGTCAAAATAGAAACCAAACTAAGAAACCCTGAAAAAATTATTGCTATAATGGCTATCCAATGTGCTTCTCTTGAAGTCTTTACTGAATGACTAAATTCTTGATATTGGAGATAATTAAAAAAGGCCTGATTTGATAATGTCCATTCTTGAACAATATCAAGATTCTCATGATTGCTTTGAGTAGCACTCAGAACAAATAGATCCCTTCGCAGAAAATCAAATTCTTTTTCGGATAAACCCGTTGCGTTATAAATTTGTCGTCGACTAAATGTTTTGTTATTTATTGCAAATTCAATGACTTTAATGTATTTATGGTTTTTTAGCGACTCAAACTCCATACAAGAGTCCTGCATAAAAGTTGTTAATAAAGGAAAAAATTCCCACCTATTATAAACAGCAACCGGCAAAGATAGAAAAAAAATTTATTTCAGTTTAGATGCTTGATCGTTTGTATTAAGTTATATAAAAAGCTATCTTATATTTTAAAAATTTTTCAGAAACTCTTTGATAACACATAACCACCTAATATGCAAAGAGTTGATTTATTAAACGGTTGCTATGAATGTAATAAAAAAGCCGTCGTCTTATTCGATCAGCGAAATCGCGTAAGACGGCGGCGTTCAGTTTTTTTTTGACTTGGGAAACCGGATTTCTGCGCTTACTGGTTAGTGGTGGCCGTGGTCCGGATCATCATGACCGCCGTAGCAGTCAAAGACTGATTTGACAATTGCAAAGGTCAGTCCGGCGCCAATGATTGATAATGCATACCACAATCCACCCATGAAAACTATGTGGCCCAAGTCCCAAGACCATTCAAAACAAAATGGAAACATATGTTGTCCTCCTTGCCCGATAGTTTAATCGGACTGCTTTAATCGATCGGGTTTAATTCTTTTTCCTGTGGGAAAACCGGTAAATAACGATACGCCAGGGAAATCACGATAATCCCGTAAGCAACCGGCAGAATGGTGGTTGCCACTTCCTGCCAGCTGGGCATATATGTATACCAGTCATTGAATGAAAACAACGGAACTGCCATCACCTGTAGAACCATTACCCATCGATTCAAACAAACGCCTATTACTGCAAGAATAACGGCTGTCATCAACAGAAAGGAGTTCTCCCGGCCGCGTTTGGTAATCAAAATGAGTCCCGGAATAAACCCGCAGATAACGATTTCCGCAAACAAAAGCCCAATATTGTAAGTGGAGTCGTTATAGAAATCCATGAGGGTGAAACCCATGCCCGGGGCGGTGACAAACGCCCAGTAAATCGTATCAATGGTTTTTGCGATGATGTATGTGATGATCATCCACCCGGAAATTTTGGCAAAAAGCTGGATTACATTGTCTTTAACCAGTTTTTTCCGCGTAATCATTTCGGTAATCTTTGTTACCAGGATGGTGAAGCACGGGCCGCATGCGGCGGCCGACCATGTGAACAGGAAAAAAGTAAAGGGCCATATAAATATATGTTCCCGAAAAGCAAACGGGCGCCCGTATAGGACACCGGCTACGCCGCCGAGAGATCCCTGGTGAAAGAACGACAGGAAAACACCGGTGGCCGCAAAAATTGCCATAATACCATGCATGTTATGACTTAAGTGATGCAGAAACGGTTTTTTGTCCAGTTTCGGATTTTCAAGGATCAGGGGAATGAATTCAACGGTCAGCACGGCAAAGTAACATGACAGGCAGAAGGCCACTTCCGTGAGCATGGAGTGCACATTGGCATGCCAGAAAATAAACCATCCGCGCAGGGGCTGGCCGATATCAATGGCTAAAATCAACAATGCGCAACTATAACAGATAAAACCGATAATCACGGCAAAGTTGATGATATTTTTAAGTTCTTTCTTGCCGATGATATAGGTTAAAAATCCTGAGAAAAATGCGCCGCCTCCTATGGCGATAATTGCCAGGTCCGCCCAGATCCACAGGGCAAACCCATATGCATCGTTCATGTTGGTCTGGTTCAGGCCTTTGTACCAGATCAGAAACATGGCGTAAACTCCCCACAGCAGGACTGCTGTTGCTGCCGCCATCCAGAGAGAAAACTGCCATTTCGAGCATCGTTTAACACCCGCAGGAATCAATGGTGTCTCATTCATCTAATTGCTCCTTGCTATTGTCGTTTAGTGATGTTCTTTAATATTGTTTTTGATTTTTCCCGGTTCTTCATGGGCCAGGTAGTTATCGCCTGCCCGTCGGACCCAGTTTTTACTCGTCAGATAATAAACCTTGGGATTTGTTTTAAGCCGTTCAAGGAGGCGAAATGCCTTGGGACTTTTTATTAACTGATGAACCGCATGGCTTTTATTGTTCAGGTCGCCGAACGTAATCGCGCCGGTCGGGCAGGCCTCTGCGCAGGCAGTTTGATATTCATCTTCTGCGAGTTCTTCTCTTTTTTCAAGATAGGCTTTGTTGCGGGCCAGCTGGTAACGATGAAAGCAGAATGAGCATTTTTCAACAACACCCCGCATCCGTGGTGAAACATTCGGACTCAGGTATTTCTCCATATCCGCCGGCCAGACCGGGTCCCACCAGTTGAATTTACGCGCATGATACGGACAGGCAGCCATGCAGTAACGGCAACCAAAGCAACGGGTGTAAATCTGGCTGACGATACCCGTATCAAGATCATAATCGGTCGCAACTGCCGGACACACCGAGACACAGGGGGAATGACCGTGTTTACCAACTCCGTCACACTGCATACACGGCATGGGCAGATAACAGATTTCAGTATCCGGATAGGGTTTGTTATTGGTGATTTTAAATACACGAATCCAGTTGATGCTGTCTAATTTGTTGGTTTCATCTGTTTTAAACGGGATATTGTTTTCCGAATAACAGCCAACCATGCAGGAACCGCAGCCGGTACACTTGTCCAGATCAATGACCATCCCGTATCTTTTTGCGTGTTTGTGATTGTTTTTTTCTTTCATGAAAACCTCGTCGTTGAATTTAAATCATATATATGACACGACTTTATGACCTCAACTCATTGATAATATTTGATATAAAAAGGTCCGTTGATAATATTTCTTTTAATCTATATTCGGGTTAATTTGGCCCGGATTCCCCATGCCATATCCAGACCTGAGGCCGGATCTTCAATGGAGCCGATCAGCGTGTTGGTATTGCACCCCTTGTCCGCCAGATATTTGCTGTAGGCGGTATGTCCGAGTCCCCTTGGCAGTGCAATAATACCGGGCATGATCCCTTCATAGAGATGTACCTTGACCGTTGCTTCGCCTTTAGGGGTTTTTAACAGGGCCAGGTTGCCTTCTTTTAAGCCCAGTCCCCGGGCGGTTGTCGGGTTGATTTCCAATAAGCCAATCTGTTTTTTCAGCACCGTATCATCCACTGTTTTGGTCATAAACGGAGCGTTTGCCATATAACCGCCGACCAGACGGATCGAATCATAGGGGATCAGCACCAGTTGAAAACGCTGCGTATCACCTTCAATGGGAACCGGCGTGTAAGCCGGCAGGGCAGAATCCTCTTTTTGTTTTGCACTGTTGCGGGCGGTGGGGTAAAATTCGAATTTGGTTGAAACCGTGTTAAACGTGTACGCCATCGGTTCCGGAAGGGTATGATCGATTTCGATCATTCCTTTTTTCTTTAATTTTCGCCATTGGTCACTTAATGCCTCTTTAAGAAATCCCTCATAATTGTCCCAGGGGAACGCTTTTGAGATAAACCCGCCAAGGGATTTGGCCATATGGATAAAGGTGTCACCCACATGTTTGGTGTCATAAGCCGGTTGTATCACCGGCTGTGCCAGGCTTATTACCTGGCGGGAAATGCCGACGGCAACAGGGACATCCTGAAGACGCTCCAGATAAGAATGGTTCGGGAGAATGTAGTCCGCGTAGCTGGCGGTTTCGTCCATGTACGGTGAAAAACTGACAATAAGCGGAATCCGGTCAAATGCTTTTTTTGTTGCCGTTGTGTCCGGAATTGTATACATGGGATTTGCGTCGGTGACCAGCAGGGCCTGGATCGGAGACTCGCCCTGTGCGGAATTAATGATTTCCGGTAATCGGTTTAACAGAAAACGCGTGTTGGGGAACTGTTCGCTGCCGGCACCGTCGATGCGCGGTTGCTGCATTCCTTTAGAGGCGATTTCATCAATATTAACTTCCGGCCATTTGGCATAGTTCGAATCCGGGATTGCGGAGATGCCGCCGGTTTTATTGATATTGCCCACCAGCGCATTGAGTGACTGGATAGCCAGGCTTTCATCAATGCTTCCCGGGATAGCTCCGTGTCCGCGGCCGTTGATGGCAATGGGTTTGGAAGCCCTTGCAAATGCCCTGGCCAGGGATTTAATTTTTGCCGGGGTAATACCGGTGATTTGTGACACTTTTTTCGGTGTATAGCCTTTGGCCATGGTCGCAAACCCGTCGTGGGTTTTGCCGTTTTCATCCGTCCACTCGTCAAAGCCGAAAGCACAATTTTCAACAAAATCTTTATTATATAAGGATTCCTTTATGATGACATGAGCCAGGCCTAAGGCCAGGGCTGTTTCCGTGCCTGGGTTGATACCTATCCATTGGTTTGCTTTGGCCGCAGTGTCGGAAAGACGGGGTTCAACCTGAATGATTTTTTTTGGGGTTTTCTGATTGCCGTAAAGATTGAACATGCGCCCCGGTAATCCCCAGCCGTCTAAAATACCGCTGCCGAAGCTTATGATAAAGTTTGCGTTTTCAATATCCGGTACCGGCGTGCCCTGTTTTCCCTGGGTTAAATAGATTGCCTGCTCAATGGCATCCTGGGCGGTGGCTGCGCGGATATAGTTTGGGGAGCCGTATGCGGTTAAAAAACGACCGATCAGGTTGGGAATGGTGCCCTGGTCGGAACCGGTAATACAGGCAAGCGATTGCGGACGGCCGTTGGCCCGAAGTTCGGCCAGTTTGCCGGTCACAGCTGCCAGCGCTTCTTCCCAGCTGACTTTTTTCCATTTTCCTTCGCCTCTTTTACCTTCTCTTTTTAACGGCGACGTGACCCGTGAGGGGCCGTATAAATACTGCAGGCCGGAAATACCCATGGGGCAAAGGCTGCCTTTATTTACCGGGTGGTCCTTTAATCCTTTTATTTTTACCGGACGGCCGTTAACCAGGCGGACATTGATTCCGCAGCCGCCTGGACAAAGGGTACAAACGGATGGCTTGTAAGTTACCTCACCGTCTTCCGGAACCGGTGTCCACGGCCAGTTCTGTGTCCAGATGGCCACATCATCGGTTAATTTCCAAGGGGCCGGTGACAGCATTGATCCGGCGGCTCCACCGAGCACAAGCGCCGTTCCGTATGTCAGAAAACTTCTTCGATCAATTTTCATGGAATCATCCTCGTAAATATATCAAAATGATTTAAAACCATTCATCTTTATTTTTAGTAAGATTTTATTTATGGCATTGAAAACATGCCCCTTTATGCCCGGTTTCCTCTTTATGGCACTTGGCACAGTCATTCATTTTCATGGGCAGGGGGTCACCTGCTTTCGGTTTTCCCAGACGCGAAATACTGTGGCCCCAGATGTCTCTGCTGTAGCCGGTCAGTCTGTTTTCCTCATATACGCGAGTATGTTCCGATGTACCGATATCGCCATGGCAGCTTTCGCAGGACATATCCGCGCCAATCACATGGGCGGAATGGGAGAAGAAAACACAGTCCGGCTGTTTGGAGTGGTTGAGCCAGGGGACTTCGATTCCCGGGGTGACATATTCATCCACGAATTTTATTTCTTCCGGATCATCGGTCTGCGCTTCTTCATGGCAGTCAATGCAACTGTTCAGGTCCGGCATTCCGGCAAAGCTGCCGTCATCTCTGAAATAATGACAGGATTCACAGCCATCGGAAACATTATCCAGATGAACGGCATGGTTGAAGTCAATGGGCTGGGTTTTTTTAGAATAGAGTAACTCCGGAAACAGGATCCAACCGGAAAGCAGACTTCCCACAACACCGATCATGAAAAACATAAAAACGACCCATCCGGATGATTTTGAAGAGGGGGCAGCGTGTGTTTCCGGTTCGTGGTTGACCGAATCCGGCGCAGCCTCTGTTGAAACTGTTTGATTTTGGTCTGTGCTACTCATGAAAACTCCGTCAAATCTGAAGAGGTTAGTCGTATAACACCCGCTTAGACCGTGTTAAACCGGGCATTTTCTGCAAAATATTTCGTTGCAATATTTATCGATATAAAAAGAAGTTGGATATCGATTTTGGGACAACTTGTCAATAAAAATGTAAATTATTGATAATTATTGATAACTGTGAAGGCCTGGAAGAAGGTTCACCCCGAAGTAGGTAAAAATCACGGCAAAAAAACCGACACATGACAATACGGCAATCTTTTTTCCCTGCCAGCCTCTCATCAGCCGGGCGTGCAGAAGGGAGGCATAAACGAGCCATGTGATTAAAGACCAGGTCTCTTTCGGGTCCCAGCCCCAGTAACGTC
>JAJRPH010000478.1 GCA_024280875.1 Deltaproteobacteria bacterium
AAATACTTTCCTTTGATTCACCAACATTGGGATTGGTCGCCCTGATAATCAACTTATTATTTTCAAGGAGAAAAACAACCCCGCGATATTCTTCGGACGTTATAATCGCCATTCTTTTCAGCATCATTAAAAGCAGATTTTTATCAAATTCCACGTCAAAACCGTCATCTATATTCAACAGGTCATGATACTGGGGAAAATCCCCTTCCAGTAAGTTGATGATAATAGTTTCATTGTCTTTTTTCACAATAAAATGATTGGCCTTAACCCCAAAATCAACATTACCTTCTATTTCCAGAAATTTATTAACCTCGGCCAGGCCTTTTTTAGGAACAATAATATTATCGCCTTCTTTAAAATTTGATTGTTCGTCACATAAATAATCCACCATGGATAATCTTTTAATGTCTGTTGAAACCATGCGAATTATCTGTTTATCTTTTTCCGATATTCTTTCCAAATTTACGCCGATCATATGTTCTCTTTTTTCATCACCGGCCACGCTGATAATAATTGATTTTTCTATCATTTTTTTTAAGGACTCTGACTTAATGGTAAAGAAATCAATATCTTCAATTTTGGGAATATCCGGAAAATCATCAGGATTCATCCCCACTAAATGGTATTCAACATTTTCGGAAGATATTTCAATCCACCGGTTATCCAGTTCCTCCATATTAATATAATCGGTGGGAAACATTTTAACAATATCAGAAAATTTTCTTGCATTTACTGCAACCACGCCCGGATCTTCCACAACTGCCGAATAACTTCCTTCAAATCCGGTCTCAAGATCCGTTGCAGACAAAATAATTTCATCTCCAATAGCCTTGATTAAAACATTTTCAGTTATTGCCAGACTGGTTTTTCGACCAACGATTCCCTGAATGCGTGATAAAACATCAGTAAATTCATTTTTTTGAATTGTAAACTTCATTTGGATTCCTTTAATACCTTATTTAAAAGAATATATTAATATTAAGGAATGTTCATAACTCTAATAACTTTTTAAGTGATTAATTATAAAAAAAAAATTATATTAAAAAGGTGATGAAAATGTATTGCATTGAGACTTTAAAACTGTTGACTTATGAACGGTGTTTTTAAAATTGTCTAAAACTATTCGGTTATCAACAAAATATCAATACAAAAATGTTTATAAAAAAAGGTTGTAAATAAACCTAATGTTGAATGAAATAAAGGAGCAGTTAAAAGAAATTTATTTTAATTATTTCTGGTGGAGTTGGCAAATTATTCTTGTGCTCTTGAGCGGGGGGTTTTTTGTTTTCGGAGTAGAAATTTTAATAAGATCCTATCAATTAAATAACCCTGCTTATTTTATGATGATATTTTTTGCCTCTAATTTGATCATTTCAATTAGTCTGGTTTTAATGGCCGGCCTTTTATATCGAATCTATGGGGTTTATAAATTAATATATAAAAAAAAAGAAGATAAAGAGACAGCTGATAAAAAATAAAAATTTCATTGAATCAATCATTGATTAGCGGTTTGAACAGGTATTCAAGACCGTTGACCTTTATTTCATAAATATTTTTAAGCATATCCCCCAGATCCCCTTTTGGAAATCCCTTTTGTGAAAACCAGACCACATAGGGTTCCGGAAGGTCCACCAGGCGGACACCGGCATACTTTCCAAACGGCATTTTAGTTTGTGCCAGTTTAATCATATATTTGGCGTCCGGAACCTTTATTCCGGACGGGTGGTCATCATTATTCATTCCATATTCCAGTTAAATTGGTTTAATAAAAATAGTGTCAAAGAACCATTTTAACACATGGCATGCTTTTTAGATCAATATATATTCTATTTCGGACATCTTCGTTTAAAACCGCAAGTTCCAGGTTTAAAGAAACGTATTTTCCCGAACGGCTTAAATTGGATGCCGTGAGTTGATATGTTGTATTATTCATGTATTCTGCAACAGCACGTCTCATCACGCCTTTATTTTTGCCGATAATCCGAAAGGACCATTGGCAGGGATATTTAATAATTTTTTTTTCCATTAAATTTTCTCTAATTAATAAAACAGACTCTATTTTTTTTCAGGTTTTTTTTCAATTTTATTAATATTGGGACCGGGTTTTGTTTTTAATGAATTAATAACCACAGCATTTTTTATAATAACCGGCGTGACCGGTACATCCCGGTAATGGCTTTTAACGATAGTGGGCTGTTTTTCAATGGCATCCACAACATCCATACCGTCAATTACTTTGCCGAAAACGCAGTATCCCCATCCCCGGCCGGTTTTGGCAGTAAAGTCCAGGGAAGAGTTGTTCACTGTGTTGATAAAAAATTGGGAACTGGCTGAATGAGGAGCATTTGTCCGGGCCATTGAAATAGTGCCCCGCAGATTTTGAAGCCCGTTATCCGCTTCATTGGTAATAGTTGCTTTGGCGGATTTTTGTTGCATGTTTTTTAAAAACCCGCCCCCCTGGATCATAAATCCTTTAATAACCCTGTGAAAAATAGTGTTGTTATAAAAGCCGTCATTCACATAGGAAAGGAAATTTTTTACGGTTTTTGGTGCAGCTGTTGCATTGAGTTCAATAATAATATTACCCAGGCTGGTTTCCAATTGAACTTTTGGGAGGTCCGCCGGTTTTTCTTCGGCAAACCCGAAAGAGACGAAACATCCGATTATCAATAAACTTCCTATGATATAAATAATTTGTTTCATTGATTAACTCCTTGGTTATTAGTGTTTGTGAGGAATATTACCATGAACATGCGCATGGTCATGAATATGCACATGCACCTGTTTGTCGGTATAAATTTGGCCGTCGCGCATAGTCAAGGTTTTAGAGGTGGTGTTTTTAAGAAATTCTATATTATGGGATATAATGATATAAGAGATATTCATTTCAGTTAATGCCCGGGTAATGGTTGTCCGGGTTTTTGTATCCAGGCCGGTCAGCGGTTCATCCAGTAGCAGAGCTTCCGGCTCCATGGAAAGAACGGTCGCCAGGGAAACGAGTTTTTTTTCACCCCCGGACAGTTTAAAGGTAATGCGGTTTTCAAAATCCGAAAGGCCCAGAAAACCAAGAGTGCGCTTAGATATATCAATAGCTTCTTTTTTAGATTTACCCATATTTAGCGGTCCAAAGGAAACATCTTCCAGGACTGTGGGGCAGAACAGCTGGTCATCTGCATCCTGAAACAGCAGCCCGATTCGGTGCCTGATTTGGGAAAAATCCTGTTCTGTTTCCATGGGTTTTCCGAAAATTTCAATGGTGCCGGAAACGGGCTTTATTAATCCCATCATTAGATGAAACAGGGTTGTTTTGCCGCTACCGTTGGGCGCTATAAATCCGATTTTATCGCCTTTTAAAAATTCAAAATCCAGGTCTTTTAAAATCGGTGAATTTTCGAAATGAGAGAAATTAATCCCGCGCATCTTGATAATTGATTGATTCTTATCCATTAATTAAAAATTCCATTAAAAGAATACCGCTGGTTACTCCGAAAACAATGGTTACAAACACCCAGCTTTTCGTATCCGCCGTAAAATACGTCAGACTGTAATATTTTCCCTTAAATCCCCGGCAACGCATGGCATTGTACACCCGATTGGCCCGTTCAGATGCCCTTATTAACAACATGCCGATAACATATGCAAATGTTTTGTAGGTATGTAGCGTGGTTTTAGGCTTAAACCCTCGGATTTTGATGGACCGTATAATTTTTTGATATTCCTGCTGGATGACAAAAATATAACGGTAGGTGATCATTAGCAGAAAAACCAGTTTTTCAGGTAGTTTGAATCGACTTAAAGTATGCCCCAGGGTGGCAAAGGTCATGGTGGCGATAAATGATATTAATACCAGCAATATGGCATTGGATTTTATGGTGATTTTAGCGGCAAAGACAATTCCGGCCAGATAAACATTGACCGGCCCCAGGGAGTAAACAATCTTTCCTTTATAGGTTAACGGGAGAACGATCCAGAATAAAAGAATGAAACCGTTCACGACAACCAGCCGCTTGAATACGGTTTTTAAACCAACTTCGGAAAGCAAAACAGACACCAGGGCGACGGCCAATGCAGCGATTAACGGTTGGAATTGATAGCATAAAGCAACCGCAAAAGAGTAGAATGTTGCAGCAGCTACCCTAAATCTCGGATCGATTCCGTGGATAATTGAGTTTCCGGAGGCAAAGGGTTCTTCAATCATAACAGATTAAATAAATTTGATTTATAGTTTTAATAAAAGCAACGTTAATGACTGCCTAAAATGTTACAAATAAAAGGCGTGTAAATATCAAATTGTGAGGCGTGCTTTTTGTAAGTTGAATAATTTGATATGCAACACAACGCAGTAGTTGGTCATTTTGGGCAGTCATTCTTTTTTTTCTTTGATAAAAAAAATGCCGCCACCCCCATCAAGCCTAAAATATAGCCGATGCCGCCGAAAATATCATTAACAGAAGGTCCTTTATTCTGCATTTGGGCCAGCATTCGGGTAATGGGATGGATTTTTTTATCCAGCACTTTTTCAATAATCTGTTCCAGTTGTTTTTTATCCAACAGGAGCGCTGAGTCCGGGTTTTTATTGTTTTCTCCTGCTGTTAAAGATACGGAAGGCTCCTTTTGAGCAGTTTTTGTTATGTCAGTCCGGGTGTCATTCTTTTCTGGAGCCGGTTTCTGATCACTTATACCCATAGAAGTTTTTATCTCTTTTTCAGACAGTTTCCAATGTCCCTGGTGTCCCATTCCTGCGTTTAAAACAATGTTTAATGCGGTAATTTCTGGAATTTTAAAAGAAAAGTCGCCATTTGGGTCTGTTTTTCCTTTGAGCAACAAATTATCATTAAAATCAAAAACCTGAACCAGACCATTGGAAACTTTTCTCCCATCGGAAAACTGACTTTGGGTGAAGACCATGTTCCCTTCAGTCCAGGCAAAAATTACCACCCGGTGAGCAGACGCAAAATCTGCTGAAAAAACAAAGAGCAGGATCAGTGTAAAAGAAGAAAAATATTTAAAGCAATTTAATTTTAATAAGAAATTTTTTTTCATAATAAAAACTCCGTTAATGAGTGATCATAGAAGGCTGAACTTTTTTTAAAAAAACAATACAAAACGTTGTGATAAAGCCTTCAATAATCATGACCGGAAGATGGGCAGCGACAACCATCATGGAAATTTCAAGAAAGTTTTTTTCTGTAAACATCAGCGCTGCACCGACCAATACAGCGCTTAAAAATACACAGAAAAAACCGCACGCATAGGCGCTAATAATGGTAATAACTTGATTCTTATTGATAAATGGTGAAAACAAATAATAACAGATCACCGCCGGGAGCGCCATGACAACGGTGTTGACCCCAAGGGTGGTTAGACCGCCGAATTGAAAAAAAAGCGCCTGGAGAAGCAACGCGATCAGGATCGCCGGAAAGGCGCACCAGCCGAGCAAAAGACCCACAATGCCGTTTAAAAGCAGATGTACGCTGGTGGGACCTATAGGAACATGAATCAACGACGCCACGAAAAATGCCGCGGATAAGATGCCGGTCTGGGCGATGCGATCATAATCGAGTTTTTTAAGTCCCACGGCGGTTCCGGCCACAGCCAGCGCCGCGCCGGAGAAAAGAACCGGCCCGGACAGGATTCCTTCTGAAAGATGCATATTTTTTCACCTATAAATTAAAAAAGATACCCAACTTCTGCAGCCAGGCAAATCCTGTTATTTTCACTATTTCCGTTTTTGTCGTTAAAGGCTTTGTCCGCATCTACATATGATGATTCAAAACGGATATAAGCTTTTTCGTTAAAATTATAAGTCGGACTTATAGTCGCTGTGTATATGTGTTCTGCTTCCATGCTATCAATATAAATCTTGCTTTTGCCCTGATCAATATATTCCAGCCTGACCGGAATTGAAAATTTATCAAACCTGGGACAAATATAAACATTACCGCCAATGGAATAATTTCGTCTAAAATCCTTTTTAAGATTGCTGTCCCAGTTCCAGTAGTCGATGTCAAAACCAACTTCAACATTGTTTATGGTCCACATAACAAGTGCTCCCGTCAGGGCCCTCATTCCCTCAAGATGATAATGATAGATGTTGAATTCAATGTCTGAGACATCGCCCCCCAAGCCGATTTCCCAGGAACCATCAGGTGCTGATCCGTTGGTTTCATATTCCTCATCATCAAGTCTTTTTTTATAATATCCTGCATATAAATTAAGGTTGCTAACATCATAACCGAGCCGAACTCCGTAAGCATTATATGGTTGTTGCGAAGCAAGCGCGCCGCATTCAATGTTTTTATTATCATATGTGTAGGTACATTCAAGACCTGCGTTCGGTTGTAACAGGCCGGCCTCAAGAGAAATGCCGGTGGTTGGTTTTAATGTCAGGGATGCATATTCAATGTCAAAAGTTTTGTTTACTTCAGGGGTGTCCAAAATGGATGGGGTTGATGTATTGCCGAATGCGCCGACAAAACTGACAGGGAATTTTTCATCCATTGAAGAAGACAGCTCAACAAGAAAATTTGACAGGAGAAATTCATTATCGGACATGTCCTGGCCGGGATTGGAAGCATAAAAAGACCCAGCGCTGATCCCGCCGGCGATGCTGAATCCGGAAAATAAGGATTGATCCAACAGCGGTTTTTCTTTTCTTTCTTTTTCCAGAATATCAATTCGGTTATATAAATCATCAATTCTCGTTTCTGATGATTTATCATCAAGCGCCCAGCCGGGATCTGCAGAAAGAATCCCGGCTATAAGTATACATACAAGAAATATTTTATTTTTAAACATGACAAGCTCCTTTTATCTGGTAATTTACGACACCATCACTTTTCATTCCAGGGAAGAAACTGAACCCATATAACCGCACCCAGTTCCACGTCTTTTGGGACCCCATCTTTTTTAAGCTTATAATCGGCGGTATTTAACGCGGCAAACCCCCACCACCCGGAACGAGGGGCAGCATAGGAAAAAACGCCGTTTGCATCAGCTTTGAGGGTCTGGGTAATCATATAATCCGTAGGGGCTTTGGCTTTTTTGTCTTTGTTATAATACTCCACTTCAACCTCAGCATAGGGGACCGGCTTTCCATCCAGTTTGACAATTCCCTGGAACAGGTTTCCGGCATAAAGGGCAAAAGGTTTGGACAAGGGCACAATTTCCGTTTTCAACCCGGCTTCCGCATCCCATCCGTCATCGATGCCGAAAGCGGTCACAACGGTTTTGGTATAGTGAAGAATAAAACAGTCTTCCATGGGTTCCCAGTAAGGCTTGGGTTCCGTGCAGAACAGATACAAACCAGGGCGCTTAATCGCATATTCTGCTTTCCATGCTTTGTGATCCATGACGGTTGCAGGCACAAGATTCGGCGTAAGGTTTTTTTGTTTTCCGTTTTCTATCACTAAAAATGATTTTGGCTTTTCCAGGTCCATTCCGTTACCTTCAAAAGGGTGGGAAAAAGAAAGGTTTAGTTCAATGGTGCGGTTGTCATCGGCCATCACCATGGAATCAGATGGAATGATCATACCAAAATGGGCGAAACTCCGGGTGGTAATCAGTAAACACCCAACGAAAATCGAAACAAATAATAATTTTTTCATGTAATGTAATCCTCCATTTTTTTGTATGGCTTCACAGAGCTTATCTTTTTTTGCTGCAGCCAAACAAGATAAAGTAGCAGGATGGTTAAGTTAAAAGTTTTACCAATCCCATAAAATTTGGCAAGGCGTAGTGGTTTTTCTGGCTCGAAATTATACATGTAGTATCTTGAGTGCCTGAAAAACAGCTACAACGCAGTAGATGGGACTTTTAACGACGCCATCAAAACAAAAAAACCACGACAGGTCAGCGCACATTCCTGATGCGAAAACCTTCGTGGTTTATAATTTTAAATAATAAAAACTTAATTGTATGTTTATTGTGACCGGCTTCAGCCGATTATTATTTGTTGCATTACCTGCCTATCCAATATTTGTCAATATAAAATTTTTCCATTTGTCAAAATTTCATCAAAACCAGACTGGACGGCTTTTTGCGCCAAAAAATCAGTGTCCGGCAAAAACGCGATGGTTTTTGCGTTTCGTTGATGAAAAGGACGGACAACCGAGTCCTTAAACAAAGAAATTTTGCCAAAAGAAGGAGGCAATGCGTACGTCCGGCCCGATTTTATTGATCCTGCCGCCGGTAGATCAAGGATTACTGACAACCCGGCCCGCCAGCATTCTATTTTTCGGGCATAAAAAACAGCGGTGGGGAAAAAAGATTTCAGCAGCTTTTCATGGTCGGCCTGCCATGTTAAGAATTTTGCCTGACGGCAGAGCTGATTTTCAAAATCGTTTTGATGGGCCCATGCTGCCAGCGCATGGATAGTTTCTTTCCCTCTTTCAGGCTTGATGTCCAATGTCCAGGAACAATGGTTAAATAATTTTGCAAACTGTTCAAAAAAGAAAAATCGTTCTCCATTTGCCAGCTTAAAAGATTCCAGTTCCCGGCGGGTCAGGTCCCTGACCCGCCGCCGGTCTCCTGCCAGCCGTGAAGTTTTTTCATCATGAATCAGGACAATATGGTTGTCTTTTGACATCCGCAGATCGGTTTCAAGGGAAGAAAATCCGATATCCACCGCCGCCTGAAAAGCGCTTCGCGTGTTTTCAACGGCATTTGCCTTAAAGCCGCGATGGCTGATCCACACGGGTTTTTTGAGTGAATGGGAAATCATATCACATGTATTTCGCTTTTTAAAAAAAAAGGATTTTATTTTTCCATTTAATACACTTTCCCCCCAAAAACAAAGCTATTGAAGGATAAAATAGTCGAGGACTATTAGATTCAAGGCACCGAATTTATGAGAGGCTGCAATACGGTAGCTGAGATCAAGCAACGTGCATAGAATGTCGCTCGTCACCAGTGTTGATCAGCTGGTGATCTTCGTTGTATTGTGGCGAGCTATTCCTTCAGCAGTTCCTTGTTGAAAACATACTGATTGAAATCAACCTTGTACAGCAGGCTGTACAGGGAAGGGATAAAAACAAGCGTGATAACCGTACCAAACAACAGGCCGATCATGATGGTGACGGCCATGGGTTCCCACATTAATCCACCGCCCAGGTAGAGAGGGATTAACCCCAGTGTTGAGGTGAAGGTTGTCAGCAGGATGGGCCGGAAACGCTGCAGACGGGCTATAATGACCGCATCCTGCGGGGTCAGGTTCAGATCCTTTAGCTCGATCTCTATCCTGTCAATCAGCACAATGGCATTGTTGATCACAATTCCGGCCAGGGAGAGAATGCCTAAAAACGCCATGAATCCGAAATACGATCGGAAAAGGATCAGGCCGAGGATCACACCGATGATGCTCAAAGGAATGGTACTGAGTACCATGCCGGTTTTGCGGACCGAGTTAAACTGTATGATCAGCAGCAGCACAATGATGAATCCCGACAAAGGCAGGTATTGAATAACCGCCCCCATGTTTTCGCTGGTGTTCTTGCTGTCTCCTCCCAGTTCATATTGATAGCCGTCCTGCCAGTTTTTCATCTCGTCATCCAGCCAGGGCAACCTTTCTTTCATAATGATTGATGCATTTCCGCCTTCACGCAGTTCCGATGAAAAGTTGATGCTTCGGATCAAATCATTTCGCATGATTTTAGCGTATTGCCATTGGGGGATAATATCGGCTACCTGTGAAAGAGGAACGTTTCTACCTTGTCGGTGACCAGCAGTTCCACTCTTTCAGGGCCAGCC
>JAJRPH010000479.1 GCA_024280875.1 Deltaproteobacteria bacterium
CCGGTTTTCCCTGATGAGGTCTGTTTTTTCCCTGTTACGCGAATAGATTTCCCTGTTACCTGATTTAAATTCCCTGTTAATTTTCTTAGGGAATTCAACTGTAAATCACTGTAATTGCTTCGTTAATTTGGGTGAATTCTCCAGAATTGGATAAAAATTGAATATTTTCCCTGTATTTTCCCATATAACAGGGAATTTAACGCAGAGACGGGTTCGCCAGAGATTGCGTCCACCACCACTCTTTTCTCATTTTTTATACTATACCCATAACAGTCTCCATTTTTCCCTATATTCCGGCGATTTCTGGAGGGTATGTTGTCTGCCGTCTGGTGCAGAGACTGAGAAAATTCGGGAGTTTTTCGGATTTTGACTATTCGTCTCTGTGGGGTACTTTTGGCGACCAGACGTTTAAGGGCTTCGATGGTGGAATTCAGAACCGTTTGCCGGACATTCCAAGTAACTGGCGTTGTTCTTTCCAGCTATAGGGTAATGCCGAAAGATTGCGTAGTTTTCTGATTGTCAAATCGATAGGTTGTTTCCCATTTAGTATTTTGTCGATGATATCAGGAGCCAGAAAGGCCAAGGGTAAAAACCGGCTGATCTCACTGCAGTCCTCGTTTAGCTGTTCGGCGAGTTCGTGGATTGATGTTACTTTACCAGTGGTAAGTTCGTTGAGCCAGCGGTGGGCTTTTGCGATGAGCAATATTAAATGTGGATCGCGGTCCTGTCTTAGACTTGCATCATCGCCAATGACCAGCTTTGCCTCCACACCCCGCTTTTTAAGCCTATGGGGAACTTCAATTTGATGAATCCAGGCTGTTGCGGTGGCGTGGGTTGTTGTGATCACATCCGACTGTAAGATGTTTCCAAGCTTGTTGATATCAAGTTCAATGATGAGCTTGTCGCGATGAAGCTCAACCCGGCTGAGAAAGTTGCGCAGGAGCTTTTTCTGCTCGGCTGGATATCCTGATTTTATCTGTTTTGCATATTGGTTTGAGGCTTTGAATATCTCTTGATGTTTGCGTGGGGATTGGTTTTTGATATTCAGCACCGTGATAAGCCATAACCTATCTGAAAGGCATTGGTTTCTGAGGCTCGATTCACAGCATTTGATGACATCAATGCCTGAACCCCATCCCAGATTTCCTGATTGATAATGCGCTTGTGTTGTCCGGGATATGTTTCTCCATGGTGGCGCACTTTGCCAATATAGACCGGATCGGAAAGGAGCTGATACAGATTGCCGCGAGAAAATGATTTCCCCCCTTGCAGACGTCCGTCTCTCAGGTGGCGATGTTTGGTCACTATCCCCAGTGCATCGGCTTCCTTCTTCAATTTCCAAACGCTTTTTATTTCAAGATAGAAATCAAACAACCGCCGCACCGTCACACTTTCGTTTTCATTAATGATGAGGTGTTTATCTTTGACGCATAAATGATCAAATCGTAAGGTTGGCACTTCCACCATTCCTATGAGCTGTGCAGCCAAAACACGGCCGTGGCCGGCAATGATCTGTTTGTTACCGTCAATCAAAACCGGGTTGATAAATCCAAATTCTTTTATAGAATCGGCAATCTGGCCAATCTGCTTATTTGAATGGGTGCGCGCATTGCGCAGATAAGGTTTTAATGCATCGATGGATGCAAATGTGTAGGGGGGTAAATTGTTCATCATGGGTGTGAACTCCAAATTACCGGAGCTAAAATGCAAAAAAGCGCAAGTTCCAGAATGATTTCTGAAACCACGCCTATCCATGACGGTTTGTGGGCTGTTTAAACCAGACAGATCATTCCATGATGTCCAATCTGATTATCGGCCAAGATAAAAGCTGCCATGCAGCTCTCAGGGCATTGGCCTAAGCAGTTTGGCTATAAGACTTATCCGCAGGCGCTTCAAGCTTTTTTATATAAAGATACCAATAATCATCATCCGGCAGGCTTTGTCGGAGTAAAAATAAAGGACAAGTAGTGCTCTATAATTATTACTCTGAAAAAGCCCTGACGCCAGACACCATGACATCTCCGCGTAAATAAGGTCAGGTTACATATTACACTGGTATGAATTCTCTTGCTTCATTCAATGGGAACATCTCTTTTGGTTGAATGTCTGCGGTATTTAGGGATTGTAGTACACTAATCAAAACTTCGTGGTCTTGTGTATTTTTTAGATCTCGATCTGCGCAATCATACTTTAGAAGAAACTCCAGACCTTGTGGACTAACCTCGATCAATTTAACCCATTTTTCTTCGAGCCTCTCCCGGCCGTCAACACATTTCGCGTTTTCCATCCCCCTTTGGATTAAATCCGTGATCAGAACCGGATCATGACGGGTATCAAAATACAAAGTTTGCATGATACTGAAAATTTCGATCGGATGAGAAAAGTTTTCAATCTGGGCTTCTGCAACCTGGGCATTTGGTAAACTGATTATTGTATTGTTAAATGTGCGAATTTTCGTAGAACGCCAGGTAATGTCGGTTACCTGCCCGACCCTTGCCCCTGCGGTTAAAATCCAGTCTCCTGGCCGAAAAGGGCGCTCCAGATTTAGGACGATGCCGGAGAAAATATTGGCAATATTTGCTTGAACAGCCAGGCCAACAATCATTGCCAACAGGCCTGATGTGGCCAATAGGCTGGTCAATTCCCTATTCAGAACAAAGGCAACAATTCCAAATGCTGCAAACAGGAAAATCACCAC
>JAJRPH010000480.1 GCA_024280875.1 Deltaproteobacteria bacterium
AAGTACAAATCATTACTCAGGATTTGCGCGCCTTGAATTTGGAGCTTTTATACTTTGCCGTCGAAATCTGACTTTTTACGAGACTATCAATTTTTAGAAAAAATTTATATAGGAAAACTTTATGCAGGAACAACTAATAAAATCAATCCCCTTAGATAATGGCCAGGTCTTAAACATCTATGATGCATCCAAAAAAATTGCCGGTGACCGGTGGCAGGTCAACCTGGTGGCCCGGATGGTTATTTCAGTTAATGAAATATTATTGGAAAACAATGCCACAAATCCTCCGATTACTGAAATCAAACAGGCTCTGGGGGATACGGTTGAATATGAGAATAAAAAACAGCGAAATTTCATTGATGAGAAGGAAAAACCGACTGTTTTTACGGATTTGCTTGATACATTTATAAAATACAGCGTTCCCTATCTTTCACACCCGGATTTCCCCAAACGGTTCATCATCAAAAAATATCATGAGCATAAAAAATATATTCCGCGATAGTTCATCTGCTTCCTGATTATTTTTTATTGAATAATCAATATATTGCCCACAGCCAACAAAGTATTAGGGTAACCTCATTTGGCTTTTTAAATCGTATGCAATGCACTACTTCTATGGCAATTTCTCCTTCAATTACCCTCAACGGCAAGAAGGATCTTCTTCTTGCTCCTGTAAAGACTTAAAAACTGCCTCAAGGCTTTTCGGGGTGAAAACCATCTTGTGATTAATTGCAAAATCACGAATATAATTCCGTAAAACAACTGCCTGCTCCCTTGTCACTACAAACCCTTTTTCAGCAAGCAGATGACGAATAATCTTTGATCCGCTATGACGGCCCAGAACAAAAGACGCCCCTGTCCTTCCGATGTTTTCCGGCAAAAAAGGCTGAAACGCCATTGGATTATCGATCAAACCGGCACAATGAATACCGGATTCGTGACAAAAGATATCCGCACCGGTCACCGGTTTATCAACCGGAATTGAACGGTTAGACGCTTCCGCGACATAAGAACAGGCCGACATCAACTGATTTATTTTAATGTCACACATGTCCGGAGAAATTTGGTTCAATGCGACAGCGACCTGTTCAAGCGCGGCATTACCGGCCCTTTCTCCCAGACCGTTAATGGTAACGCTTAATGCTTCTGCGCCGGATTCAAATGCGGTGATGGCATTGGCAGCAGCCATACCCATATCGTTGTGTCCATGAAAATCTATTAAAAGTCCTGGAACTGATTTTTTGACTGATGAGACTAACCTTCTGATATCAGAAGGCATGGCAATACCGTTTGTATCCGCTAGCCTTAACCGATGGGCACCATAATCCGCTGCATGCCTTGAAAAACGATTTAAAAATTTAATATTCGCTCGTGTGGCATCCAGGGCACCCACAGACACAAAATCAAAATAGCGCTTCCCGAACGGAATTAATTCCTCAACAGAGCGCATGACCCAGCTCTCGGTTTTACCTAACACGGACAATAAAATATCTGATACCGGAAAACTGATATGAACGCCTTCCGTGCCGCTTCTTGCCGCCAGTGCGATATCGCTGCGAACGGCCCTGCACCAGGCTGTCAAACGGCAATCCAGTTGACTGGAAACCATCTGGACGATTTCTGCGCGTTCCTGTTTACCCATGGCCGGGATACCGGCTTCGATTTCATTGACCCCGAGATCCGACAGCATGCATGCGATGTTCATTTTTTCCTCAAGGGTAAAAACGACACCCGGTGCCTGTTCGCCGTCCCGCAAGGTGGAATCGATAATCCAGGCGTGATGCTCACGTATGGTTTCCATTATAAAATTACCTGAGCCTCTTTCTGATACAGATTAATTGTGTGGGTTCCCAACCGTTTTTCCTGTAAAACTTCAATGCCGGTGTATTCCCGGAATCTGCCAGCAGTTGAAGCCTTGTCAATCCGCAGATTTTACTCCACAACTCGATATTTTCCAACAGCATCCGGCCAATCCCCTTTCCTTGCCATTGTTTTTGGATAACAAAATCCTCAACCATGGCCACCATTCTCCCTTCTACAGTTGAAATCAGAGTTTGCGCCGAACACATACCGATCACGCGGTTGTTATATTCTGCAACCCTGATGCATTTATGCTTACGGCAGCCATCCATCATCAACCGCAGCCCCTGCCGATGCTTTTTTGCATCAAAATCAAAATCCGATTCAATGGCAAATAGTTCTTCAAGCAGACTCACCAGCACATCGATATCCCGGTACACGGCATTTCTGATAATTATATTTTTTAGTGTCATCTTTATAGATCTGTTTTTGTGTTTGGATTTGTGTATAAATTTCTGCAATCAGGTTTTCAACAACCGCTTTATTGGTTTTAAAATCAGTGATCCGCTTTTTGATCCGACCCTCTTCAAAAACCGCAACAACATCGGCAAACATGTTAAGATCATCATAGTCATGGGTAATTAAAATTACCGGTAGTTGGAACTGATCAATCACTGCCTGAAATTCATCACGCATTTTTTTTCTTAAATACGGATCAAGGGCGGAAAACGGTTCATCTAACAAAAGCAGTTTCGGATCTCTGATCAGTGCCCGTGCCAAAGCAACACGCTGGGCCTGGCCCCCGGAAATATCCTTGGGAAAACACCCGGAAATATCCTGCAACCCAAAGGAATCCAGGTACCCTTCCACTTTTTGCACATCACCGGAACCCTTAGCCAAAAACCGTTTTTTCAGGCCAAACGCCATATTTTCACGGACCGTTAAATGGGGAAACAATGCATAGTCCTGAAAAACAAAGCTGATTTGCCGGTCTTTAGCCGCAAGATTGATTCCTTTTTCCGAATCGAATAAAACGAATCCGTTAAAAGCAATCACCCCCTCATCAGGCGTTAATAATCCGGCAATGGCGTTCAGTGTTAATGTCTTGCCAAATCCGGACGGACCGAAAAACACCAGCCGGTCCGTATCCGCCTCAAGCCGGATATTCAGGTCAAAAACCCGGTTTCGGGCAGTCATTCTTTTTTTTATATTAATTTTAAGATTCACGGGTTACTCCGAATCACCAAAACCATAACTTGAAAGAATTTTCCGGCAGGAAGGGCTGTTGACAAATTCACAGAACCTGACGGCTGTCGCATGATGCTTCGTCATTCGGGTAACGGCTATTGGATAAAGGATATTTAAAGATTTTTCAGCATCCAGTTTCGTTTTGACGCCCCCTGCACCGTTCCCGCCTGTCGTCTTATTTCTTGCGTTTAAACGCCGGATATCGGTTTTGTAAACAAACCCGGCATCTACTTCGCCCCTTCGAACATAATCAAGCACCTGACGGACGGAATTCGCATAAACCAGCCGATCATAGAGAGTTTCCCATAAACCATATTTTTCCAAAAAAATCTTTGCATATCGCCCGGCAGGAACAGTTTCCGGATGTCCTATGGCAATTTTTTTAAATTCCGGTGCGCGTAAGTCCGGCAAGTCATTGATGGAAACATTTGATTGCAGCGGAACAATCAGGACCAGCTGATTGGTTGCAAATATTTTTTTTGTTGGGCGGTTAATCAGGTCTTTAGACTCTGCCCGCTCCATATGGTAGACACTGGCGGACGCAAAAACGTCTATCGGGGCACCATGGTCCATCTGCTGTACCAGGGAACCCGATGACGCAAAATTACACGTAAGGGTTATTCCCGGATTGCGGGTTTCAAAGCAATGGCTGATTTCTGTCATTACATTCGTTAAACTGGCGGCAGCAGATACGATGATTTCTTCGGCTGCATATATTGGTACGGCAACAGACAGGCAAAATATTATATAGACACAATATCTTAACCCTATTTTTGCAGCCATGACTGTCTCCCATTCAACAATTTACCGGAGGTATACAATATAAACAGACTGACACAGGATATTATCACCACAAGCATATTGGCCAATGAATCATCTCCCGCCTGAACAGCCTGGTAGACGGCCACAGACAACGTCTGTGTTTTTCCGGGCAGATTCCCGGCAATCATCAATGTTGCGCCGAATTCACCCATGGCCCTTGCAAATGCCAGCATTACCCCGGCCATAATACCCCGCCAGGCCAGCGGAAATGAGACTTTCAAAAATACGGAAATTTCCGAATGCCCCAGGGTCCGGGCGGCATTTTCCAGTGTTGTATCGACACTTTCAAATGACGCTTTTGCTGATTTAAAGACCAACGGCAGGGAAACAATGGTGGAAGCCACCACCGCGCCTTGCCAGGTAAAAATCAAAGACACTCCGAAGACATTCTCAAGCCATTGGCCCAGGCATCCGTTTCGCCCAAAAACAACCAGCAGGTAATATCCCAGTACCGTTGGCGGCAAAACCAGCGGCAACGTTACGACCGCATCAATCAGGTCACGTCCCCGGATTTTTTTATGAACAATGATGTAGGCGAAACCCACACCTGCGGCAAACGCAAAGGCAGTTGCAAACAAAGCCACCTTTAATGTGAGTATTAAAGGAAGCAGGACCGAAAAATCCGAAACCATTGGTATTCCTTTATGTGAAAAATTTCAGGCCATTTAGGCCAAACCTGAACCGGACATAAGCCGGACATATATTTAAAGATCACCCATACGAAAAAAAATATGAGTATACGCTAAAAAACGAATGTCACAAAAGCAAATATCCGGAAGCGGTTTTACCGTCTTCAATTGCGTCTAAAATCGCATCAACCGCATCTTCGCTGTCAACATTCCCGTACCATACATTTTCCGGCTGGATAACCACCACCGGACCGGAATCACATAACTTCATGCACCCGCTGCTGGTAACCAGAGCATCCATTCCCCGGTCTAAAATCTCATTTTCAATATACGGCAGCAGACCGGTAGATCCTTTTTTATGGCAGATCCCTTTGGGTTCGCCGCCAACCCTGAAACTGGCACATACAATGATATGATATTTCGGTTTTTCCATCTTTTTCTTTCTCCTTTATCGATATATTAAATCATCCTGGTTATCCACTTCGCTCAAGTAGGGTGCGTTTCACGCACCATTTGAAAACTGACCGGTGGTGAAATGGTGCATGGAATGCACCCTACGCCGTCGCAAGAAGCGATTTCTACGGCCCACTTGAGCGAACCGGATATGCAAATTTATTAATATTGAAATAATTTTATTGTTTCGCAGTGATAGCAAAGAAAAATGACTCAAGTTCAAGGCACACAACTTTCGAGGAATGAGGCGTAGCTGGCTACGTCGCAGTGACGAGAAATTTGTGTAACGCCGAAATTGAGCATTTTACGAAGCTATCAACCGCAACCCATTGCATTTCCTCCGCAAGAACCACTACACGGACCGATATCTTGCTTTTTCAAGTGCGCCAGTCCCTTTCCTGATAACAGGGCCTCAAGGGCTTCATCAATTAAACCTTCCACTTCGAAAATCTGTAAACCGTATTCCGAAAGCTGTGTTTTCGGAGTTTCTCCAATACCGCTCACCAGCAGCGTACCGCAATCGGACAACATTTCCGCCATTGCCAGCCACCGATTGGCACCGGTTCCTTCAACCGGTGTTTCGCGCGTTTCCAGCAAATGAATATTACCTTCCTGCATGCCGTAAATCGCCAGTCTCTGTGCCTGGCCCAGGTGCTGGTTAACCAGCACCCCTTCAAGGGTTGCCACCGCAACATTGGGACGATTGATATTATATGCCGGCAGATCAGACGGCAGATCATTTGGGCTTAACTGCTCACAGGCCTGGAGTGTTTTCATCAGTCCCGTATCCGGTGTTTCTCCGAGCAGCCCCACAGCATCCGCCCGGCACCGGGTACAGTGATGCATGAGCGGCATATATTTTCCCGCAACACGGCGCACCTGTTTCATCATATCCGCAGACGGTTCGGGAAGATCCTCAAATGCCGAGCCTTCATTGGGATAATAGGCCACGCAATTATGAATATCCGCGCCCAGGTCCGATATTGTTTTTGCAACTGCTTCCACATGCTCATCATTGATTCCGGGTATGATAATGGTATTGATCTTTGTGGTGATACCGCGCTCTTTAAGTCCATTGACCGCTGCAAGCTGTTTTTCAAGAAGCATTTTAAACCCACTTTTTACATGGTATACATGTTTGTTGGCACGCACCCATGCATAAATCCGTTCTCCCACTGCCGGATCAACCGCATTGATGGTGATAGTCACATGACTGACCGCCAGTTCTTTTAATTCATCCAGATAGGGACCAATATTCAACCCATTGGAGGCAAGGCACAGCAGCATTTCCGGATATTTTTCCCGGACCAGCCGGATCGTTTCCATGGTTTCATCCGGGTTGGCAAACGGATCGCCTGGCCCTGCAATACCGACAACAGAGATATTGCTCTTTTTCTTCATTACCTCATCCAGGTAAATCATCGCCTGTTTTGATGTCAGGATTCCACTGCTGACGCCGGGACGGCTTTCATTCACACAATCGAATTTCCGGTTGCAGAAATTGCATTTGATGTTGCATCGTGGTGCTACTGGCAGATGAACCCGGCCGAATGTGTGCCGGGCCTTATCATTAAAACAAGGGTGCTGTTCCAGGTTCAGGGCCATTATTTCACCTCAATTTATTATATTTATATTTCAACTTCTTATAAAATTATCTAACGTTACGAGTTACTTGTTACACAATGCCATTAACTTAAGCCATATGCGTAGGGGAGGGATTTACTCCCTCCCGTTATGGGTCGCCATTTTGCGGGAGGGGGTAAACCCCTCCCCTACATTGAAACCTCTTAGGGAAGTGGAAAATATTAATATACCGGAATTACGCCATATTTTTTGGTTGTATTCAAGGCACGTTAACAGGCGCATCACTGGTTATGTAACTGTTGACGCAACGAAGAAGATGACCAAAAAGGCAAGCAAGTTTGGTATATTAATATTTGGAAGTTCCCTTAAGTTAATGGCATTGACTTGTTACATGAATGGAAATCATGAATTTATTGCAATTGTCGGGTAAGAAACCCGACCTACGATTCCGTACTATATCACATATACGAGTAGCCGACATTTGACTTCGTCTGTTTCTGATCCAAAATCGTATTCGCAATCCGGTCAAACAACTGCTGAGCGCCCCGGTAGCCAACATGCAGAATCCGTTGTCCGCCGATCCGGTCGTGAATGGGAAACCCCACCCGGACCAAAGGAATGTCCATGTGCCGGGTAACAGAATAGCCTTTGCTGTTTCCGATAAACATATCCGGTGACATTGTCTGGACTTCCGTTTCAATATGTTTAAAATCCATGCCTTCAAGAATTTTAATTTTATCAATTACACGCTTATCCATGACTTCGGCAAGCTTGACTGCCAGTTGCCCGCTTTCACCGCCGGATGCACAGAGCACCGGAACAATCCCTATTTCCGAAAGAAAAGCGGCAAGCCCCACCACCAGATCTTCTTCGCCATAAAGCGCTGCTTTAACGCCATTGACATATTTATGCCCGTCAACATAGGCGTCCACCAGCCGCCCCCTTTCCTCAATATATTTTGCCGGAGTCTTTCTTCCGGATATTTCTTCCAACGCAGCAAACATGCGATCAGATTCATTGATGCCGATGGGCAGGCCCAGTGAATAACATGGGACATCAAATGTCTCGTGCAAATATTTTCCGGCAGATTTGGATTCCGTATTGAGTATCCTGCCCATCTGCAGACTGGCCGCCGCATTCCCTGCATCCTTGATTTGATCAATCGATGTTCCGCCAACAGGGATTTTCTGATACTCTTTCCAGAGAGTTCCGTCCATGGTTTGTGAATAATCCGGAAGCAACATATGACTCAGGCCGAAATCGGTAAAAATTTCTTTTAGATATCGCAAATCAGCAGTTGACAGCATGCCGGCAAATACATTGATATGATCTCCATGGAGTTCTCCTTTCTCCGTTGCCAGTGTTTTGACAATTTCAAGGTTAGCACGGTGAAATCCGGTCATATGGGTTCCGCTGTAACTGGGCGTGGAAATATGAATAATCGGAGGCGTTGCCGCACCTTTTCGCTGTTTTAAAAATTCATGGATAAACATGTTCACATCATCGCCAATCGTTTCCGACAGACAGGTGGTCGCCACCCCGATCAGTTCCGGCTGGTACTGGATGATAATATTTTCAAGAGCTATTTTCAAATTCGCACCCC
>JAJRPH010000481.1 GCA_024280875.1 Deltaproteobacteria bacterium
AAAAGTCCAAATTCTTTGTTGCGCTTCATCCTTCGTTTCTTCATGGTACGCTAAGTACAAATCATTACTCAGGATTTACGCGCCTCGAATTTGGAACTTTTTTCTTTGCCATCGGAACCTGACTTTTTACGGGTTTGTCAAAATTAATTAGTTAATAATCAAGAGGCGGTATGTCAAGCCGTACCCCAGGAAAAATAAAGTTTCAATATGTTGACAGAGTTAATGCAAATATTCAACCTGGTTTTTGGTTTTAGATGCCGGGATAAACAAATACAAAGAAGGATGTTGACTTGAAATTTAATTACCCTTATATAAATCGGTTAACTTAAAATATGCGCTCAAATTTTGCTGTCGGGCGATGAAACGGAACTGTAACTGCTCAGGTGGATAGACTGAAGATGGATAAAGGCTGAAAATTAATCATCAGCCTTCAGTTTTTAGCCTAAGTTTTTTAAATAACTGAGGAATTTATGGATCTTTTTTTTATATCCCTAGGGATCATTATGGCCGGAGGGGTTTTACCTCTTTTTTTAAAACAGCATTTTTCATTCATGAAGGCGGTCAGCGTTTTTGGCATTGCCGCCGGATGCCTCCTGGGCTTGATCAATGCCGGTCGAAATCTGTTAATTGCAGGAAATGCATCCGCGTCCTTTGATTATCTGAACGCATTCTCCCTTTCTTTTACTATCGACTCTTTGGCGGCTTTTTTTCTGGTCGCCATCTTTTTTGTTTCCTTTTTAGCAGCCATTTACAGTTTCCATTACATGGACAAATCTGAAAAGGCGCAGCAAACAATGGTTAATTATCTTTTCTTCAGTTTGTTGATTGTTTCCATGGCGTTGGTGGTGTGTGCGAGTAATATGATTACGTTCATGCTTGCCTGGGAAATCATGTCCCTGTCTTCTTTTTTTCTGGTAATTAACGATTATCAGAAGCCGGAAAACCGCAAGGCCGGTTATCTTTATTTTGTTTTTTCCCACGTGGGGGCTATGTTTATTTTTTCGGCTTTCGGACTGATGTACGGCTTTTCCGGCAGTTTCGGATTTGAAAGTGCCGCAGCGCTGCCCGAGTCAGTCAAAATTATCGTATTTGTTCTGGCCTTTATCGGGTTCGGGTCAAAGGCCGGTGTTTTTCCTTTTCACGTCTGGCTGCCCCACGCGCATCCGGCAGCACCCAGCCATATTTCCGCTGTCATGTCCGGTGTTATGATCAAGACGGGTATATACGGCATTATGCGGATGTACTCAGTGCTGGGGTCTCATACAATGATTTTTGGCGAAATTGTTTTGATTGCAGGAATGGTTTCCGGAATACTGGGTGTTGTGTATGCCCTTGGCCAGCATGATCTCAAACGGCTGTTGGCCTATCACAGTGTTGAAAATATCGGGATCATTCTCATTGGCCTGGGGATCGGTATGATCGGTGTCGCTGCGGGCCGGCCTATTATGGCGGTACTCGGATTTACCGGCGGGTTGCTCCATGTGCTGAATCATTCAATATTCAAGTCGCTGCTGTTCATGGGCGCCGGCATGGTTATTCGGAAAACCGGGACCGGCACCATCGACGCCCTGGGCGGGCTCATCAAAAATATGAAAGTGACCGGCATTACTTTTCTGATCGGTTCGCTGGCCATTTCGGGACTACCTCCCTTTAACGGGTTTGTCAGTGAATTTTTTATCTATATGGGCGGATTTCGCGGTGTGGCTTTAGACAGAACTGCCTTTGGCTTAAGTCTTCTTGGCATTGTTAGTCTGGCTGTGATCGGCGGGCTGGCCCTGGCCTGTTTCTCAAAGGTTGTTGGGGTCGTTTTCCAGGGTGAGCCCCGGAGTGCGGCTGCGAAAAACGTGGATGAAAAAGGTCCGGCAATGCTCCTTCCCATGCTGGTATTGGCCGGTGCCTGTATTCTGATTGGTGTATATCCTAAAGTATTCGTTCTGATGGCGGTCAAAGGGATTGGCTCTCTTGAACTGGGGTATGGCCGGATTCCTCTGGGCCATTTTATTGAGCTGACCGGCAATATCACCCGGGCCGCATCGATTTTCTTTGGCGTATTTTTGTTTGTACTGGCGTTGCGAACCATTGCTTACCGGGGCAAAACAATCACCCGTTCCGGAACCTGGGGCTGCGGTTTTACACAGCCCACGGTTAAAATGCAATATACGGGAACCTCTTATGCAGCGTCGATTCTGGAGTTTTTCAGATCCGTGGCGCCGCTGGACGAAGATCATCCCCCGATACAGGGCCGGTTTCCGGCAAAAACCCATTATCGCAGCCATGTGAATGATGTTGCCGAGCGCTACATGGGAAACATCATCGTGCGTCCGGTCCAGTGGGTGTTTGATCAGCTGCGATGGATTCAGCATGGCGATATTCATCTGTATATTGGGTATATTCTTCTGACCATCGTGGTGCTTTTGTTTTTTGTATAAACCTGTAAAGATCGGAAATTTTTTTTCGGTGTTACGTATTGATTAAATCGTAAAAACTCAGACTTGGATGGCAAAGAAAAAAGCGCAACAAAGAATTTGGACTTTTTACGAAGCCATCACATGTTGAAATTTAAAATAAAATCTTATGAGGCGGTATGATTAAATCCATCATTTTCTGGCTTCTGGCGATGCTTCTGGCGCCGTTTTTTTCAGCGGTTATTTTAAAGATCAAGGCCTTTTTCGGCGGGAAAAAAGGCCCGCCGCTGCTTATCAATTACTATACGCTGATCAAGCTTTTTAAAAAAGGATCGGTGTACAGTACCAGTACCACTTTTATTTTTAAGATGGGGCCCATGGTCTCCCTGTGTTCTGCAGTCACGGTCCTGCTGTTTTTGCCCATTGCCGGACATGCCCCGGTGGTCTCTTTTGACGGGGATGTGATCTTTATTTTATATCTGATGGGTCTGGGACGGTTTTTTACCATTGCTGCCGCCATGGACACCGCATCCCCGTTTGAGGGCATGGGCGCGGCCCGGGAGGCATATTTCCCGATTATCTGCGAGGCCACCATGTTCATGATTCTGGTTCTGTTTTATAAACTGACCGGAGAGCTGAGCCTGGCCACCTATTTTTCCGGCTCCCAGCCCGCAGGTCTCTGGCATGTTGCCGGTGCCCCTCTTTTGTTTGTGAGCATGGCTTTTTTCATTATACTTCTGACGGAAAATTCACGGGTACCGGTTGATGATCCGGCCACTCACCTGGAACTGACCATGATTCACGAGGTTATGGTGCTTGACCACAGCGGACCAGATCTCGCGTTGATTGAGCTGGGTTCTTTTATCAAGCTATTTTTCTTTTCCACCTTTGTTGCGAGATTGATTTGCCCGTTTGACATGGGAAATTCGGTTTTTAATACAGCTATGTTCGGCGCAGCCCTGTTACTGGTGTATGTGGCTGCCGGCATTACGGAATCGGTTATGGCCCGATATCGAATGGACAGAGTGCCCCGATTTGTCCTGACATCTTTTGCCCTGGCCTTTTTTGCAACCGTTATCACTTTGGAGTTTGTAAAATGATTCATCCTGTTGATATCCTGCTGACTCTGGTTTTGCTGTCGGTTCTTTTTGCCTTCGCGTCCAGCCGGCTGCCTGTCCTGATCAGAATTCTGGCTTTTCAGGGAGTGGTGGTCTCCATTGTGCCGTTTTTTTTAGGACATGATATGGCCACAGGCAGTATCGTGTTCACACTGGCGACTCTCACCATCCGGGGAATCATTATTCCCTGGAGCATTTATTCTATGATAAAAAAAATGGGTATTAAACGGGAAATGGAAACGGTTGTGGGCTACAATGTC
Organism: Deltaproteobacteria bacterium; assembly: GCA_024280875.1. Taxonomy (GTDB): domain Bacteria; phylum Desulfobacterota; class Desulfobacteria; order Desulfobacterales; family Desulfosalsimonadaceae; genus SURF-3. The sequence goes on from JAJRPH010000481.1 coordinate 3,784, forward strand.
TCGGTATTTGTCAGCCTTTTGTTGATCGTTGCCGCGCCGATGTTGAGCCATAAATTCAACCTGACTTTTTTTAGCGGCAGTACGCTGATTACACCCACCGCCATCACCCTGGTTGTGGCCGGTATGTTTCTTCTCATGGCCCGGAGAAACGCCATTGCCATGGTCCTCGGCTACATTATGATGGAAAACGGGATTTATCTGGTGGGCACGTCATTTTCTGCCCGTACACAGCATATTGTGGAATTCGGTATTCTTCTGGATGTTCTTGCCGGTGTGATGATTATGGCCATTATGCTCCAGAGTATGAGCCATAAATATGATAATCTGGATACGGCGTTGCTCAGAGAATTAAAGGAATAGGTGGTTTTGTATGGTTGAAGTTATTTTTCTGGTTCCTTTTATTACCGGTCTGGCCGCGTTCTTTCTTCCCGGAATAGCGGGCCGGGTGGTCTTGGGACTTACCGGTGCCGTTCACCTGTTAATGTCAATTTTGTTGTGGGTAAACCGTCCTGATGCATTTTTCCCGGAATTTTTTGCAGTGACACCAGAAGGACTGTTGTCCCTGATTGTAATATCATTACTGTTTTTTTTGATTTCCATATACGTGACGGAATATCTCAGAGAGGCGGATATTCGATCTGAAAACATTTTTATCGGGTCCATACTGCTGTTTTTATCCACCATGACCATGGTGACTCTTTCGGATCATATCATGGTGATGTGGATTGCCATTGAAGCGACCACCCTGGCCAGCGCACCGCTGATTTATACGCACCGAACCGCCAAGGCCCTTGAGGCTACCTGGAAATATGTGCTGATATGTTCCGTGGGTATCGCTATGGCGCTGTTGGGGTCCATTTTGCTTACACTGGCAATGGATGCGGGAAATGTGAATGTGCCGGTTTCTTTTTCCGCACTGACCGGTGTCGCCAAACAGCTTGACCCCACATGGCTCAAGGCGGGTTTTGTTTTTATCCTGGTGGGATACGGCACAAAAATGGGTCTTGCGCCCATGCACACCTGGCTGCCGGACGCTCACAGTGAAGCCCCCAGCCCGGCATCCGCCCTGTTATCCGGCGTTCTGCTCAATTGTGCTTACTTGGGAATTTTTAAAACCAATAAAATTATGTTTGCCGCAGGCCTTGGGGATTTTTCCGGAATGATTTTAATGGTGTTCGGGTTGATGTCCATTATAGCCGCCGCCACCTTTATTCTTAAGCAGACGGAATACAAGCGAATGCTGGCCTATTCCAGTATTGAAAACATGGGAATTATTGCATTCGGTACCGGTATCGGCGGTATCGGGGCCTATGGCGCGATCCTGTGCCTGCTCCATCACAGCCTGATCAAATCATCCCTGTTTCTGACGTCCGGGAATATTCTTTTTGGATTTAAAAGCCGGTTTATCGGCCAGACCGGGAACCTGGTAAAATTAATGCCCAAAACATTCGTGGCTTTTTTTGCCGGATTTGCCGGCATTTCCGGATTTCCGCCGTTCGGGATTTTTATCGGTGAGCTGCTGATCATTGTCGGTGCTTTTCGTTCCGGGCATTACACAATGGCAGCCATCTTTATCCTGAGTCTGTGCTTTATTTTTGCCGGGTTTGCAAACCACGTCATGAAAATTTCTTTTGGCAAAGCGCCTTCCGATACCCGTATTGCCATCACTGAAAAACCCTGTCTGGTCTGGCCCCAGTACGCATTACTCTTAACGTCGCTGGTGTTGTGTTTCTGGATGCCTGATACCCTTTACCAGACAATCATTGATGCAGTGGCTGCCATTGGCGGAGGATTTTAATGGAAACTTCATTTTCTGAAATTATAAATGGTCAGGCAATTGCCAGAAATCAAATCCCACATCTGTCTTTTGACGATTTTCGGCAAGGAGCCTTAAAGGTTGTTGAGTCCGGCGGAAAAGTGGTCCAGTTTTTTGGTTATACTGATGGAAATACCGATAAGCTGATGGCTGTTTTACGGACCGACAAGCTGCTGGCCGCCGGCTGTGACGCGCCGGAAGCCTATTTGTCATTGACCAGTCAGTGCGAACCGTTTCATTTATTTGAACGTGAGATTGCCGAGCAGTTCGGGATTCGCCCCAAAGATCATCCCTGGCTGAAGATGGTCCGGTATCATCCCAATTATTGCGGGAAAAAAGATGTTTTCGGCAATGATTACACGAAAGATATTCCCGGAAACTATGATTACTATTCGGTGGAAGGTGAAGAGGTTCATGAAGTGGCGGTCGGCCCCGTGCATGCGGGCGTCATTGAACCCGGCCATTTCAGGTTCAATTGTATTGGAGAGCGTGTTTTCCACCTGGAAATTCAGCTGGGATACCAGCACCGGGGTATTGAACCCCTTTTGCTGACGGCCGATGTCAAACGATTGCCGGTGATTGGAGACAGTATTGCCGGTGATACCACCGTCGGACACGGTGTCAGCATGGCTCAGGCAATTGAGGCGCTGACCGGAACATCACCGGATGCCAGTGCGCGGATAATTCGGACGATCGGACTGGAATTGGAACGGATCGCCAATCACATTGGTGATCTGGGGGCGCTTAGCGGTGATGTGGCATTTCTCCCGCCTGCAAATTATTTTGGCAGAATCCGCGGTGATTTTCTCAACATGACATTGCTGATCTGCGGGAATCGTCTGGGTAAAGGTTTTGTCAGGCCAGGTGGCGTTCGTTTTTCAATTGACAGAGACATCAGCAGAATTCTCATGGAGCGGATCAATGAACTGGAACCTCAGATTAAACATGTGCTGGATCTGCTGTTACTGACTCCTAGTGTTTTGGCCCGTTTTGAAGGGTGCGGGGCTGTAAGCAATAATGATGCCGAAAAGCTCGGACTCGTCGGCCCTGCCGGGCGTGCCTGCGGTATCTCCTATGATGCCCGCCGTTGTTTTCCCACAGAGCATTACGGGGATATCGATATACCTGAAAACGCCAAACCCACGGGAGATGTCTATGCCCGTACAAAAATCAGGGCCGAAGAAGTCATGCAGTCTATCGGGATCATCAAGTCTTTGCTGAGCCGTCCCATTGAAACCCAATGTGTTGATTTTGAAAAGTTTGGCCTGGCTTCTGACTTGGCACCATCTTCTTTTGTGGTAACTGTCAACGAAGCCTGGCGCGGAGAGATTTCCCACTGTTTAATCACCGACGCAAACGGCAGGATCATGCGTTACAAGATCAAGGGCCCGTCTTTCCATAACTGGAACGGCCTGGCCATGTCTTTAAGAGATACGGGGATTTCAGATTTTCCGTTAAACAATAAGAGTTTTAATCTCTCGTACTGTGGGTTCGATTTATAAGAGGAATTACCATGCTCCATACACTGAAAAACAGACTTGAACAGGGATGCAAAACGTCAGGGTATCCGAAAGAAAAAGTTGAACTGGCACCGCGATATCGTGGATTGCCAATGATTCATAAGGATGTTACTGTTGAAATGGCCGTAAAATGTGCTGATGCCTGCCCACAGAGTGCCATTAATGCGGAGCGCAAATTAATAGACATGGGGCGATGTGTATTTTGCGGAACCTGTGAGCGGATTTCAGAAGGCCGGTTTATCTCTTTTACCCGGAATTTTGAACTGGCGGTTTGCCAAAAAGATCATTTGCTGACCGATGGAACCCTGCCGGATCTTGCCCGTCATTCCCGTCAGCATTTTAAAAAATTATTCGGACGGTCCCTCCAGCTTCGCCAGGTATCGGCTGCGGGCTGCAATGCCTGTGAAGCGGATTTGAATGTATTGGCCACGCCTTTTTTTGACCTGGCCCGGTTTGGCATCAATTTTGTGGCTTCTCCCCGCCATGCTGACGGAATCGTGGTGACAGGGCCCGTATCAAGAAACATGAAACAGGCATTATTTGATACGTTTGAGGCGGTCCCGGCCCCTAAGGTGGTTATTGCCGTGGGCAGTTGTGCTCTTTCCGGGGGGCCGTTTTCAGGAAGCCCGGAAATCACGGAAGGGCTGGACAGTCTCATGGATGTGGATTTATTTATCCCCGGCTGCCCGCCGCATCCGATGACGAACCTGCATGCATTGCTGACTTTTTTTAAATGATGGCTGCGTAAAAAGCTTTTCATGGTGATTCATTACCACTGTATGAGAAAATAACTTATCAATCATTTCAAACTATTATGATTAAGTTATTTGGAGGTCCAACTTCTGCGTTGCATCCTTCGTCACTCAACGTATATTCGCACGCCTCGCTCCTCAGGATTTATGCGCCTTGCCAATTTTTATAAGAATGGTGGAACTTTTTTCTGTCCATCCGGAACGGTTGAGTGGCTGAAACATACAGCAATAAAAAAGCGGCTCACTTGTCAGGTCTTTAAAAAATGGGCAGCTTTATATTTGGTGATCTCAAATTAGTTGAATAGAGGCTTCAATTAAACATTCAGGGTAAAAGTTTCATAGGATTTTGCAAAACATCCTGATTTTAAAATATTTTGTTTAAGTTCATATTTCCTGGTTTTTATCCAATTCTTTGTCTCGTTTTCTGGGAGTTGGAAAAATATAAATAATATATTTTATCAATATATTATCATTGCTGTCCGGTTAACTTATGAAAAATATCAATATGTTAAAAATATAAACCCCGGTCAAGTTGCAATTTTGGAAAATAGTTTTTCTATTTATTTTACAGCGATTGTTTTATTTTTGAT
>JAJRPH010000482.1 GCA_024280875.1 Deltaproteobacteria bacterium
ATATGGCGATTATAGAGATAACCGGTTTAATAATAATTACGGATAACAGTAAAACACCTATTATTAAAAAATCCCCCAGTACTTTTAATGCGGCAATTAAAAATGTGGCCAGTTGCTGACGCCAGTTGAGTGAAATAATCAGGTCTGCTGATTTTTTAGATAAATGCCATTCATAGGGAATATACAGGACTCCGGTTAATAACTTTTCAACAATATGCCCGGCAGAATATGTGCCGTACAATCCGCTTAAATATACGACCAGGCCCTGCACCAGGTTTCTCAGTGCCACCATGCCCACAACCGCAATGCTGATAAGAACCATCATACTGTTTGTGCGGGTTAGAAACTGAAATTTCAGGAATGACAAAATAAAAATAATATATTTTGAGTGCATCACTTTTTCAGGATTTGATAAGAATGAAGCAAAAAAAGCAATTGTTCCGGCAGTAATGGTTTCAATTCCAGCTAAAAAAAACATGCCCAGCACCAGAACCCAGAATTGTTTTTTTCGTTTTAATGGCAGGTGGTCAAATAAACGGAAAAATATTTTAATAAATTTGTTATGCTGTTTAATCATCTTTTAATAGCCGTTCTTACTGCTTTTTTTGTCTGCGTTCGTCCGCGTGGGTCGGCGGCTGATTATTTTTTATTTCTGCGCCTGTCTGCGGCTAATTATTTTTTCTTGTCTGTTATTTTTTATTTTAGTCTGCGGCTGATTATCTTTTTTTTGTCTGCGTTTGTCCGCGATCGTCTGCGGCTGATTTAATGTTATTCGAATCCGTTTCCCAGAGCAGCAACCTGGGCCGATTGCAATAATCCTGGCTGAACTTTTCATACTCATCCTGACTTAAAACCAGCGTCCTGATCTTGCGATTGATATATCGCTCAGTTTTTCTGCTCAAATCATTAAGATGGTATTGATCAATATTTCCAACAAGCAAAAGATCTATGATGCCTGTGTCTTTTCCTTCAGCATAATCATCAATCAGATAGGCGCTTTCCAGTTCTCCCAGTCGATTGACCAGCTTTTCAATGACCTTGTCAATCCCCATCATTTTGCCGACCATTGATTTAACCTCGGGGAATAACGGATGTTCTTTGTTTGCCTGGTAAAATACCTGCCTGCCGATTTTTTCTGATTTCAGGAGTTTGGTTTTGGTAAGCTGATTGAGTTCCTCACGAACCGAATTACTTGAAACATCTAATTCTTTTGACAGTTCCCTTAAGTATGATCTGGCTTCAGGGTTACAAAAAAATCTGACCAGTAGTTTAATTCTGGTTTTGGATGTAATCAGGCCTGTAAATAAATTGTCCATAATGATCGCAGCTTTACGAGTAAGTTTTTTACTCATTATTAAAGAGAAATTTTATCTTGTCAAGATTAATTTGTCACTGAACGAAAAGTCCATTTATTGGTAGGTTGGGTTGAGACACATGGGTTATGTTGGGTTTCGTGCCTCAACCATTAATTTGATTAGGTGAATTGGTAAGAAGGGAGAAGGCGGGAGGTGGAAGCCTGAAGAAAAGGTGCAGTCACTTTAACAGAAAATTATGGGTACCGGTGAAGGATCATGGGAGAACAAAGCAAGAAAATATTCTTGTCCGCCTTTGTCTGTGTGCGTCTGCGGCAAAATTATTTTGGATAACTCGTCAACACCACATTAAATTAACCGCAGTCAAACGCAGATGGACACAGATGGTTTAATAAGGGGGAAGAGTTATTCAAATAAAAAAGCGGTTATCCCATGTAATCAAAGGACAACCGCTCAAATTTAATCGAATATTATAATATTATGGCATGATAATAATCATTATTTATTTTTCGAATCTCCCAAATTATAGATAAAATCGATTTGATCGTCAGTTAACGCAGCATCAAAAATCATGACATCATCAATAGAACCTTGGAAATATGTCCTTTCCGGAATTTTTAAAATATTATATACATTAGAATGACCATCAACACCAATAAAACCATAACGATTATCCGTACCAGCAATTAATGACGAATTCCAATCATTAACAGATACAGGCATACCATCTATGTAAAGCTCCATTTTGCCGTTAGACAATAAAGTCCCACAAATAAAATGCCATTGATCATCATTGTATTTTCCCGAGGTTATTACAGCATCAGGATCTCCGTACCGGATAGATGCTAAAATGACATGACCATCACTGACAAATAATTCCCAGAAATTCGGGTAATCAAAAGATACCACTCTCATGCTTGACGAGGATGAAGAAACTTTTATCCAGGCGCAAACTGTAAGCTCATCAATTGAATCTGAAACAGCCCCCGCACCCTCCCCGTAAAACATATCCAGGGCAATATAATCATCCTCGCCATCAAACGAATACGCGCTGTTTTTATTACCATTGCGGTCCGTGGTTAATGTTGCGCCTAATGCAGCGCCGTCATAGCCGTTTCCAGTTTCATCATCGGCATTCCCATTAAATGGATAATAGGCAATCGGCAAGGGAAGATCTATTTCGGAGACATTGACAGTAATGTTTTTAAAAACATTACTATTACCTCTGTCAATTACACGAAGAACAGTTGAACCAGGCATGTTATCCTCAACAGGTATCTTTAAAACTGCCCTTGAATTTGCATAACTATTCTCATCAACTTCAATGGAGACAATGTTTTCATTAGCGACAAGCCATTCATAATCTGGTGTATTTTCATGGTTGTAAGTAAATGCTTCCAGATTAAATTCAGAATTAAAAAAGAGCCGAGTTCTATCATAAACAAGTTCAATCGGACCGTTCTCTCCCCAGGGATTGACCACCGTTGAATTCACGTAAATCGCCCCATCATTGCCGTCAAAAAACTCACAGCTTTCGAACTGGCCGGAAAGACTGTCGTTTGCTTCTTCCTTCCTGTTATTATTAATTGTTATGTCAATCTGTTCAGTATCATTACAATTAGCTGCAGGCTCGACATAACTCTTGTAATTAAGCCAGTAAAAACTGTTTGCAAAATCAACAAGTTCATCCTGAATTCCAATCAGGGTTTTCTCTAAATCAGTATATGTAACATTCCTGCTTTTCTCAGGATTCTTATTATCAGAATAAATTTTCATAACAATTTTTTCACCGGGAGAAGGAACAGAATAGAATCCCGCGTTTCCGAACTCAACCAGATCCTGATTAACAGCAGATATCAGATCGTCCCCGACACCAACGGTAATAACCTGTTTATTTCCAATCTCACTAAGCACGGCATTTCTATCATAAAAACCGGGGAATGAATGGTTCCCGTCCGAGAATACGATTAAGACTCCCTGCTGGAGTTCATTATTGCCGTCATTGGGTGAATGGTCGTTATCCCAGGAATTCAACGCATTAATCATGGCACCGTAAAAATCCGTTGCATTGTAACCGCGATTAATTGCGTCAATTGCATTATCTAAAACTTCTTTATCGGATGTAAAATTCAGCACTGGAAGGCTTAAACCGTCTTCAGTGTAAGTCCAGATAGCAATTTTCTGCTGGAAATTATCTTTTTTATCCAGCAGCGGCCCCATATCCGAATCATCATCCGGATTATTTTCAAGAGCTCTTGCAACAAATGCTTTGGCTGCATCTTTGATCAAATCAAGGTTGTCTGATCCGATACTGGGTGTATTATCTATTAAAAGCACTGTTTTTAAGGTGTATGAATAGCTTGAAGGGATATCATCGCGTTTTCTTAAATTAACTTCTGATACATCCAGATCAACAGGTTCGGATGATTCGTTTTCAATAATCGTGAAATCTTCCTGCATTAAATCAGTAATCCATGACCATTGGTTATTCTCACTTTCCGTGTCACGAACCTGAAAAGTCACATCAACAAACCATGGAGCAGTTGATTCCAATTCATATTTAATAAATTCAAACGATGAATCATTGATTTTTACACTAACAGCAAAAGTCTGCTGAACATTATTGGCCGTATCAGTTACAACAATCTGAGTTTCCCCTGGGGCAATAACAGTAATCGTTGCCTTTGAACTGTCATTGGGATCAACTTTAACCGTCACAACATTTTTATCCTCGGAACTCCATTCATATTGAGACGGGTTGTTGCTGTCATTTGAATAGGTCAAGGCACTAACCGGAGAGGTGACTTCACCCGTACCCTGTCCTCTTTCAATTATGATTGCCAGGTCCGTAATACCAGCAGGGTCTGCTGCCGAGGCATTAAAATAAATGCTGGTTGTACCGGAAAAGAAGTTTTCACTAGTGAAAGTTCCGGAAATTTTATTATCGATGTCTTCATTGCTATTATCAATAATCGTTAATGACACATTATGATTCGGATTCGCATCGGCACTTGTGGCCGTGCTCTTGTATTGGATCCAGTAAAAGCTGTCCGCATATGCCATCATTCGATCCTGAATGACCAGCATCCATTCACACAAATTTTCATCTTCCGGTTTTTTCCCGGCTGCTTCATCCGGGTCCTGATTCGGATTTGGAACCGGGTAGTAGCCGCTGTTTCCAAGGCGTTCCAGGTCGATTAACGTTTGCTCCGGCAAGTCTCCCCCGGCAACCGTGATGACCTGCTGATCCCTGCGCGCCGCAATGGCATCATCAACATCGTTCAGGTTGGATGTATCCTGCCCATCCGTTATTGCCACCACAAACCCCTGAACAAATTCGGTAGATGCCGGAGATTGATTATCATCAAAAAGGGCTAAAGAATTAATCACTGCCCCATAAAAATTGGTTGTTCCATATGACGGCTCAAGGTTGATAAGAATTTCGTTTAATACGGATATATTACTTGTAAAATCCTGAAGAACAGTAAAATCACCCGCTTCATCATAAGCAACAATCGCAATCTCCTGCTGCTGTTTTTCATCTATATTATCAACAACCACCTGCGCGGCTTCGATCATTTTATCAAGGTTTAACGATGTGCTGGGTGAATTATCAAGCAGCAATACCGTTTTTATTGTGTAAGAATATGCTGAAGGTAGAAAATCCCGCTTTCGGATATTCATTTCAGAATTAATCTGAGAAACTTCAATCCCGTCTTCCATAACGCTGAAATTTCCAACGACCAGATCCGGGACTCCCCACATATCTTTATCAAAAGCCTGAAATGTCAAATTTACAAACCAGGGGAATGGTGAATAAAAATTAAGGCCGGTATTTCCTATTGCGGAAACAAGACCTTGATCACCGGAAGGAGACGAATCACTAACGCCGTCATATCCTGCCAGATGGTATTCGGTTTTATTGCCGCCGCCCCCGCCGCTGCTACACCCGATTATTCCGATAACAGCAACCAGACAAAATACAAAAAATCCAGCAAGAAAATTATGATTAAGTGTATTCAGGAGGCGCCTATTCTGATTGATCATTTTATCGTTCCCCTTTTTTTAAAATTCTTATGCGGTGTGATGAACAGTTGAAATTTATCTGATTTTATCCTCAATATAATAACATAAATATGGTAAAATGCAACCATAAATCCACACATGGTTAATAAAGATATTCAATTAACAAATCAAGTTAATTTGATAACAACCATATTTCACTGGAAATTGATTGTGACTTTATGCTATGGGATATATCCGATAGCAAATGGATTTTCCCCATATATATGAAATTATCCATAATTATAATGCATTAGCACTTTACTCGCGTGAATGGTAATATGAAAAACTTTTTCAAAAACAAAAGAATTCTTGTAACAGGTGCCTGTGGAACAGTGGGAAGCGTTCTTGTCCGACAACTTTCCGAATATGCTTCTGATTGTGAAATCTTAGGTCTTGATAACAACGAAAGTGAACTTTTTTTTATACAGCAGGAATACGCCAACTATCCGAATATGCATTTTTTTCTGGCCGATGTCCGCGACAAGGACAGACTGTCCAGGGAGATGGCAAATATTGATATTGTTTTTCACACCGCAGCTTTTAAACATGTTGTTTTATGTGAACAGTCACCTTTTGAAGCAGTGCAGACAAATATTATCGGGGTACAGAACCTGATTGCCGCCAGTTTTGAAAACAACGTACAAAAAGTTATCTTCACCAGCTCCGATAAGGCCGTGAACCCGACTAGCGTAATGGGAACTTCAAAACTTATGGGCGAACGTTTGATGACTGCCGCCAATTTTAAATCGCGAAAAAACGGCATGACATTCTCATCCACACGATTCGGTAATGTTCTCGGTTCAAGAGGCTCAGTAATCCCCATCTTCAAAGAACAAATTCGCAAAGGGGGGCCGCTTACCCTGACTGATCCTGAAATGACCCGTTTTATCATGAGTATCAACGAAGCGGTATCCCTGGTGATTGAATCTTCTTTCATATCTATCGGCGGTGAGGTTTTCATTACCAAAATGCCGGTGATCCGAATCAAAGACCTGGCGGAAGTAATGATCAATGAACTTGCCCCCGGATATGGATTTTCGTCAGACGATATTGAAATAAAAAACATCGGAGTAAAACCCGGGGAAAAGATGTATGAAGAACTGATGAATCAGGAAGAGACCAGGCGCACCTGGGAATTGGAAAAATATTTTGTTGTGTTCCCCGCATTCAGAAACATTTACCAAAACATTATATACGATTATCCGAACATTATTAACAAGACAGTGTCCAAACCCTATTTCTCAAATGATGAGAACCCGTTATCAAAAGATGAACTGACTCGGTTTTTGAAAAAAAATCAGTTATTGAAATAGAAACAGATATCATTCGATTCCGAATTTATTGAGAGCACTCCGGTCTTACATTTCAAATTTCAACCGTTTCTAATGTCTTTTTTCTTTGACTATTCAAAAATTATATATTATTTTTAAAAGGTTATAAAAAAATAAATAAAAATTATATCCATTTAACCGTGAGTATATATAAGGATTGCAGTAATTATGACGAACGCATCTTTCCGATTGAAACCTGCGCGGATTTGTTTATTTATTCTCATTTTTTTAAGTTTTTGGAGTAAAATCCTTTTTGCTGCGATAATCAGCATTGCCCCGATACCTTCATCCGGAGTCGCCCCGCTTGAGGTCAAATTAATTTGCACCGCAAGCACCAGCTCATCGCAACCCACACGTTACACCATAAATTTTGGTGACGGGTCCCCAACTGAAACTGTCGATTCGACCCTATACTCCCATACATTTACCCACACATATGAAGCCGGGTACTTTAAACCAATTTGTTCTGTTGTAAAAATAATCGGTATTACCAGTGAATCAAAACCATCAAAATTAATTGTTGCAAAATGGAAGTTTGAGACTCAGGACGATATTGATTCTTCTGCGGCCATTGGTATTGACGGCACCGTATATATCGGTTCCGACGATAGAAATCTGTATGCAATAGATCCGGATACAGGTCAGGAAATATGGCGTTTTATGACGGACGATGAGGTCCGGTCTTCGCCGGCAGTCGGTCCGGATGGGACCATATATTTCGGCTCAACAGACGGCAACCTGTATGCCGTCACGCCTAATGGGAAAAAAAAATGGGCCTTTAATATCGGAAACTTTATCTTTTCATCACCAGCAATAAGTTCTGACGGTCGAATTATTTATATCGGAGCAAGTGATAATTTTCTTTATGCAGTGAATGCGGCCAGCGGAACCTACAAATGGAAATATGAAACCGGAGATAAAATTATTTCTTCTCCGGCACTCGGCCATGATGGCATTGAACCGGTCGTGTATGTCGGCTCTCTTGACAATCATGTCTATGCTCTTGCCGCGAATAACGGCACACTGAAATGGAAGTTTGAAACCAATGCGGAAGTCTATGGCTCGCCGGCAATTAGCGCTGATGGCAGAATTTATGTGGGTGAATGCAAGACCGGATCCGCCGAAGAGTACCAATTTAAATTATTTTGTTTAAATGTTGATGGTTCAAAAAACTGGGACTTGGTTGCCGGCACCGGTTTTTACTCTTCCCCGGCCATCGGGCCGGAGGGCAATATTTATATCGGGTCCTGGGACGGATACTTATTTTCTATTGATGATATCGGTACCACTGTGAACTGGTCGGTGAGAACTTCTCCGCCGGCAGACATCAATTCTTCGCCGGCGATTGGAATTGTGAATTTAAAAGATCCGGTAATATACGTTGGTGCCAAAGATGGAAATTTCTATGCATTACAATCACCTGATTTTGAGGATCCCGATCGGAATGACTGGGTTTTTCAAACTGGTGATGATATCCTTTATTCCTCACCCACCATCGACAGCAACGGTACAATTTATTTCGGTTCCAGAGATAACTGCTTGTATGCAATAAATCCCGGCAATATGAACCTGGCGGATAGCGACTGGCCAATGTTTCACCAGCATACCGGGCATAACGGCTTCGCAGAAAATATTGTCATATCGGATGTCATATCAAATAACCCGGAAAGCAATGGCCGTGATATTGATATTAATACGAATGAATTCAGAATAAATTTTTCACCGCTGATTGAGGCGTCACAAATTCAACCGGACTCGTTTACATTTCAGAAAATTAATGATACCGGTGCCAATGAAACGATTGAAGGAAATGCAATTTTAGATTGGGTTCGTTACAACCAGGCCGGCTATAATATATCAGCGGTTTTTACCCGCTTAGACAATAAACAAGCATTGGAGTTTGAGTCTAAATACAGAGCATCTATTAAATATTTGCCAAAAGAACAAATAGAAGGAGATGGTTCTGTAAGTGAAAAAACCTATTCATTTACTTTTACCACAGCCGCAGAAACAGAAAAAGACCCGAATCCCAGTCCGGAGCCTGATTTTACTGATTTTAGCTGCTTTATTGATTCTATTCAACATACTTTATGACTGAAAAATATAATTGCGTATTTATTTTCGGCTCACCCCGGTCAGGAACCACACTCCTGGAAAACCTGTTAAATCATCACCGACAAATTGCCGAATGGTATGAGCCTTATTATCTATGGGAACGATTCTTCCCGGTCCCGGATACGGATACCTGGCAAATAGAGCATTTAACAAAACAGGTGCGCAAAAAGATCCGGTCGGAATTTGGAATTTACAGCAAAAAATCCGGCAAAGCGATTATAGTCGATAAAACACCCCCCCATGCCTTTAATTTAAAAATCATCCACAAAATTTTTCCGGAGGCCAAATTCATCCACATCCTCAGAGACGGCCGAGATGTCACCCTATCAATCAAGAAAGAATGGGGAAAACGAGTTAATATCGTACGGGAAAAAAATCTTGCAGGGCAAATCCAGTTGATAAAAAACATGTTGAAACGCCAGCCTTACTGGCGGTATCGGTTCATGGCAATTTCTCACGAGCTTCAGGTCTCATTTGCAACCGGCAGGGCATTGAACCTAAAAAAATTATTCAACAAGGCACGCTGGAAAGGCGAACCCGGGTGGGGACCGAGATTTAATGACTGGCAAACATACCTGAAATCGCACACACCCATTGAATTTAATGCAATGCAATGGGTCCAGTCGGTTGAGGCGGTTTTCAACAGTTGGTCTGATCTACCGGAAAAAAATAAAATTGAAATCCGTTACGAAGATCTGATTCAATCCCCTCAACACATTTTACAAAAGTTGTTTGACCTGATTGATGTTGATGTGTCTTCCGTGTTTTTTAATAAAATTCCTGATATTAATCATCAAAATTTTAATAAATGGAAAACTGAATTATCCCATGATGAAATTGAAAAAATTAAACCAATCCTGACTCCATTGATTAACCGGCTTGGCTATGACAAAAAATATCCCTGGTAACGCATCCGTATGGTAAAACTTCTTTTCAGAATCGTCATCTCGTCTTTACTGCTTTTTTATATTGTATATAAAATTGACTGGTATGTTGTCGGAAATGCTTTTGAACAAATCAATATATTCTTTTATATTATTTCGACGATAATCGCATTGGTTTGCCCGGTATTTCTGGCTGTCAAATACCGTTTTCTCATAAAAAAAACATCTTTAGCTCTCTCAATTTCCCGCCTGGTTGCCATAAATTATATCAGTCGTTTTTATGCCCTGTTTCTGCCTTCCGCCCTGGGCCCGGAGGCCGTGAGATGGTATAAAGTCACCAAAAACAGGCCGGGAAAAAGTTTTTTTCTCGCATCCACCATCTTTGAACGACTGATTTTTTTAATGATCCTCCTTCTTTTCGGAACGATCCCTCTTTTTTTAAACTCGGATAACGTTCAAATCGCCTTACTCAGACAACGGATAACTCCCCTTTTATCAGTTTCATTTTTATTTCTTACCACAGGACTGGTCTTTTTCTTTGTCCCTGAATTAAAAAATAAATTTGTGCATATCATAAAAAGCCGTATTCCAGTTCTGAAAAATTCAAAAATTAATCAGTTTTTAATTAATTTTGAGATAAAACAGAACATACAATTGATTATAGCGCCTCTATTGGCCCTCAGCCTGTTATGGCAATTTTTTTTTCTTGCCAGAATGTTTTTTCTTTTTTTATCTTTGAATCTCCCGTTAACCTTCATGGATGTAACATGGATGGGGTCTCTGGTGCTGCTTTTGCAGGTACTGCCCGTTTCATTTGCAGGCATTGGTGTCCGCGAAGGGGCGTATGCTTATTTATTTACTTTGTTTGATATGGCACCGGAAAAAGGAATTTTAATCGGTGTACTTTTTTTTACCCAGATGCTGGTTTTTGCCATTATCGGGGCGCTTTTAACTCTTCTTGAAAAATAGCCAATAATTTTATACTGAAAAGGAATGTGCGATGCGAATCCTTATATTAGGCGGTGATGGCTACCTGGGATGGCCGACAGCAATGCATCTTTCGGCCAATGGCCATGAAGTGGCAGTCGCAGACAATTACTTAAGACGTCAGATCTGCCGCGACGAAGATGTCGAGCCGCTGTATGAAACACTTAACCTTACCCGTCGTGCACAATTGTGGAATAATTTGTCCGGATTTGATATTCCGGTATTCATTGGCGATTTAATGCAATGGGACTTTGTTGAAGAATTATTTCATAAATTCACCCCCGACTGCATCGTTCATTACGCAGAACAGCCTGCAGCGCCCTATTCCATGCTGAATCGCCGTGCGGCAACCCTTACCCTTCAGAATAACCTGATGGTCACGGCCAATGTCATTTTTGCAGTACGGGAATTTTGTCCCCAGGCCCATATCGTCAAACTGGGCACTATGGGAGAATACGGCACACCCAACATCGATATTGAAGAAGGCTGGCTGGATGTGGAACATAAAGGTAGAAAAGAAACCTTTTTATTTCCCCGCCAGGCCGGCAGCCTTTATCATACGACAAAAATCATGGATACCGACCTTCTCTGGTTTTATGTAAGGACTTGGGGCATGCGGGTGACCGACTTGATGCAGGGCCCGGTTTACGGACTTTTCACTGATGAAAATGAATCCCATGAACAACTCCTTCCATTTTTTAATTATGACGAACTTTTTGGCACTGTTTTAAACCGTTTTGTCGTGCAGGCGGTGGCTGGATATCCTCTCACGGTTTATGGTAAAGGTGGACAGACAAGGGGGTATTTAAACATTAAAGACACATTGAATTGCGTCAGACTTGCCGCTGAAACCCCTGCCCGACAAGGTGAACTTCGCATTTTCAACCAGCTCACCGAGACATTCAGCGTCAATGAACTGGCTGAGCGGGTCAGGCATGTCGGCAGTCAAATGGGAATAAAAGTGGATATTCAATCAGTGGAGAATCCGAGAAAAGAAGCGGAAAACCACTATTACAACCCCACACACACCGGGCTGAAGGATTTGGGACTAAAGCCGAATATTCTGACTGACCAGACCCTTGAACAGTTGATTGAATTTGTGATGAGATATAAGGAAAAAATCCGTAACGGACAGATTTACCGTAACGTTAAATGGGGATAACATCCTAACTTTTAAACAAGGATAAACAATAAAGACATGTCCAATCTCAGATTATTCGGAATCCTCATTGGTGTAGGTACCCTTTTATATACATTTCTGAAATACCGGGGGCCGCACTGGAAAAGGTCAAATTTTGTCCTTCTCTCTATGTTCAGCATCTTATTGACACTGACATGCATTAATCCAAATTTTGTCAACTTTGCGCGAGACATGCTGTCGTTACAGGAATACTTATATGGAAGAATCCTGGCCCTCTTGATATTATCCAATGTATTTTTATTTTTCTTCACCGTATACATAAAATCAAATCACGGAATTACCGATATTCAGCTGGATAAATTAATCCGAAGCATTGCCGCATCCTCGGTCGGCAACATTGAAGATGATAAAAACAGAATCAAGCCCATCATGATTTTAATACCCGCTTATAATGAAGCGGACAACTTAAAAGAACTGCTTCCGGAGATGCCGGATCAGATTAATGGGGTTGACGTTGGTGTTCTGGTTGTTGATGACGGCAGTGTGGACGGAACCAGCCAGGTGGTCCGGAATCAGGGATTTCTGGTGGCTTCCAATCCGGTCAATCGCGGCGGCGGGGCAGCGCTCCGGCTGGGATACGATATTTTAAAAAAATCCGGCTGTGAAATTTGCGTAACAATGGATGCAGATGGACAGCATCAGCCAGGACAAATGATTCATCTTGTTCAGCCGATTTTAAACAATGAATATGACGTTGTCATCGGTTCCCGCATTATCGGCGACAGGGAAAAAGACAGCCTGTTCAGGCTTCTTGGGGTTTATGTATTCGGATTTCTCATCAGTTTATTATTGGGGAAAAAAATTACCGACCCTTCCAGCAATTACAGGGCGTTTAAAATGAATGCTATGGATTCAATCCACTTATATGAAAATCAATATCATACCAGTGAATTAATCATAGAAGCAGTTAAAAAAGATATGTCTATCGGCGAAGTCCCGATTACGATTTTGAAAAGAAAATACGGAAAAAGTAAAAAGGGAAAAGATATTATTTACGGATTGAACTTCACCAAAACAATCATCAAAACCTGGTGGCGCAGGTAATTAATCATATATGTACCTATTCACTGTCATCCCCTTATGGATAGCCTGCGGTCAGACCACTGCGCTGCTAATCCGCGATATTGAAATCGATCTGCCGCAGCGAATAGTCATCGGATTCGGGTGTTCCTTTTTAGTGACGTTAATACTGTCCTCCCTCTTACTTCTTTTTAACGGCTTTTCCCTTTTCATGCTTATCAGTTTCCAGGTAGCTTATTTTACGCTAACTCTCTTCTGTATTTTCAACTTTAAATTCTACGCCACAATTATAATTGGCGAGATCAAAACTTTTGCAGCAATTGCATTTTTTGTTGTCCTGTTTATTATCGGGTGTAAGGTATTCTATGATTTCAGCCTTTCCGGATATATGGCATCCTATTTTACACATGGATCATTTCTTCTAAATTCATTATCTAACTACCCGGTTCAAAGCAATTACGGCAATACATACATCCTGCCTTTTCTGTTTTTAAAACATTGCCTGGTTTTTTCCACCATGCTCCTGTCAGGAGGAGACAGATTCCAGTACTTCTATTATGGCATCCCAGTTTTATCGACCATCATCAGCACTTTTGTCTTTCTGGGATCATATCTTTTTTTCCGACTTTTTGTATCTCGTCAATTTGCCTTAATACTGGGTGCCGTCTTTTTATTTTTTTCGTTAAATTATAAAATTATTGATGTCCGCGCTGATTGTATTGCATGGACAAGTGCCTTTGCTTTTTTAATCCTGTTTATTCAATGCTTAAAAAACACAAAGTCCAGGGCGATATACTGGATAACACCTGGATTATTTGTTTCCACTGTCCTGCTGCATGGTGTTGTAGCACTTATTGCACTCTCCATCGCAATAGGCATCTGGTTATCATCTTTTAAAGATTCTATTTTAAAGGAAAA
>JAJRPH010000483.1 GCA_024280875.1 Deltaproteobacteria bacterium
ATAAACAAGAAGCTGAAGATTTGGTTACCCGATCAACACCACTGACAAAAGACAACATGTACACCCAAAGACATCATTATCTTGGGGGCGATGATACTGTTGCTAAACTTTTTGCGGATGAAAGAAAGAAGTCCGCAGATAATGAAGTTTTCTATAAAGCGCTTAATCAGAGCCTCAATGCAATGGTATATTACAGAAATCAAAAGTCGATTATCAAAACACCCCCAAATCAAGGTCATTACTTAAAAAAGATTCTAAATTACCCTTTAATTGTATGTAACAGTTTTGAAAATCTATACAGAGTTGACATTGAATCAAATAAAGATCCATCAAATATCAAAGATAATTTCCAGCTCGAAGTGAATTACGCATTCATGGACACAAATGGAAATAACAGGGACGAGTATTTTTTGATAGATATTTCAAATTTTGATTCAATGGATGATTTGCTTGGAAAAATCGAAACCGATACCAAACAGGTATGTTTCTTTCTGCGGTAAAAAGTATTTAAGCATGATGTCGGGCTTTGATTGATGTGGCTATGAATACACAATAATAATCGAATTATTAAGCTATTAGCACGGAATGCCAACATATTAGAAATTAAAAGATCTCAATAAATAGAAAATGGTTTTTAGAAATGACAGTGTTTGAATCCTGGTTTAGCTCTTACAATTTTCAATTGGAGCAGTGAAGGGGATTATGCCTTATCAGTTCCTAACAAAAAAGATCGAATGAAACCAAAATAGGTACAGGGAAATAAAATGAAATTACCGTTAACATGGTTTGCCAGAACATTAAACAAAATGCCTATTCCAAAGGATTTACGCCTTACATGGCAGGCTTATTTGTTTGATGCGATTTTTCGAAAAGAGATAAAAGATTTAAAGGCTTCAAAAGATAAGGATCGTGAAGAACTACGCAGTTTAGAATTCGAGCAACAATCCGAAATATCAATGATCTATGAAGAACTCGACGCACATCATACAAGAAAATTAATCAGACAAGCAAGGCGGTTAAGAGTTTCTGTACCTTCCCATTTTAATGAAGATGGCTCTCCATCTGAGTATTGGGAGCAAGGCGATAATTTGAGGCTTTGGTATTTATCCGATAAAGGCCTTTTGCAAATAAGGAAAGCAATCAGAGAAGAACTGGAATGGGTTTACAAAAAACGAGAACACTACATTTCATGGATGACTGTTATGACTGGTATCATAGGCTTCCTTATTGGTTTAATGGTAAAATAAAAAAACATAATTTAAGTCTTTGTGGTGAAAAACATATGAATACCAATCAAATATCAGAAACTTTAAACCAAATATTCCTGGAAAAAAATAAACGCATCATATTCTGGTATGACGGCGACAAAGAGTTTGATGAATCCCTATCATCAATCACAATCCCTGACGCAGAGCTACTCCGCCTGGATGAACATGGTGCGCTTGAACTTAAAATCAAACTTGAATCCGAAAATCCCAAAGACAAGTTCATTCTCTATGCGCCCTGGCACGAAACGCCCCCGGAAGATGACTGGCTGTTTGATATACGGCTATACAGTCACTCCTTTCATGCGGATAACGCATCAATTATATTAAAAGAACTGAACCTTGAAAATCAGAGCCTGCATCCATACATCAAACAGAGAAAAGCATTCTTCCGCAGCCAGGACCGGCTCAACCGCCTTAAAAAATGGGTTCAACCCAATGACGCAGAAGATGACATTGATCTGAAAATGCTTGCCGTCATCACACGGGCGGATCTGGCAGAACCGTTTTCAATCCTAATGAAACTGTTTGATTCTTTCTGCCAGGATGGAAAATTTAACATTGAAGAACCGTCAAAAGTTTGGACAGAAATTGAAAAATTTGAACTAACATCATTTTTTAAAAAACTTTTGGCCCGGACATTCGGATACGTCAATGAAGAATCTCCCGGTTTAATTGATTTCCTGATACGGGTATTTATAACGGATTTTTCGAACACCATAAAAGCTGATTTACCGCCATCGCTTTCTCACTTTGTCATCCAAAGTCCATCTCTTTCAATGAATTCTTCGGTGTTCCTGTCTCAATGGCGAAGCAATACCGGGCATTTTAAAAACTATAATATTGTTTCGCAATTTATCGGCAAACGATTAAAGACTGACGATCTGTTGGTATCTTATGACATAGAATCGTTGCTTGAGGTGATGACATTTGCGGCTGTTGAGCGAAGAATTATCAGTGCCATGCGTGACCAAATTATTAAAACAAATGGAATCGGATTTCAGGAAATACAGGAATCCATTAAAATCAGGCTGGACGGATATTGGGCAACAACTGTTTTTGCAGATACGGACCAGGCCAACCTTTATAAAACCGTTTATCACGCATTGGAAAATGCCATCCGGCTGTTTGAGCTCAGAAAGAAATACGATGCCGGGTTCAGCTATCCCGCAGCACAGGATATGTTTTCAGCGTATGTTAACGAGCTGTTTTTGTTTGACCAGTATTACCGGATATTTCATGAACTGGCAGATAAAGCAGATTTTGCCGGCTGGGATATATTAAAATCACTCCGTGAAACGGTTGAAGACTGCTACAGCGGATGGTTCATGGATAAGTTGTGCTTAAAATGGGGTGATTTTCTTGAGGCCCGGCATGCGGATAACCTGTTTGAAAAATGGCGCTTGCCAGGAGTTTCCAATCAATATGACTTCTTTAGCAGGTATATCGAGCCCACTCTGAAAGAATCTACGAGGAACCGTTTGTTTGTGATTGTCAGTGATGCCTTCCGGTTTGAAACAGCAGAAGAATTAAGCCGTGTTATCAATGGAAAATACCGTTTAAAAGCGGATATTGAGCCCATGCTGGGTGTGTTGCCAAGTTATACGGCTTTGGGGATGGCTTGCCTATTGCCCCACCAAACGATTGCAATAAAAGACAGTGCCAATGCTGATGTTTTAATTGACGGCAAACCTGCCGGTACTCTGGAGCAACGAGCGGCTGTTTTAAGTCATTATGAAGGGACAGCGATTAAGGCAGATGACCTGTTATCTATGAGCAAGGATAAAGGACGGGAATTTGTTAAACCCCATCGGGTCATCTACATTTATCATGATCAGATTGATGCGGTAGGAGATAAAGCGGTTTCCGAAAGCAACACATTCGATGCCGTCCGTAAAGCCATTAATGAACTTTATGCGCTGGTCAGTTTCATCATCAATAGTTTGAACGGAACAAGGTGCATTATAACCGCAGACCACGGATTTATTTATCAGGAAAAAGCACCGGCTCCCATTGATAAAAGCAAGCTGGAAATCGACCTCAAAGATACGGTTAAAACGCACAAGCGATTTGTAATGGGCAAAAGCCTGGGAATATCAGATAAAGCCTTTTCAGGAAATACATCTGTGACCGCTCATACGGAAACAGAGATGGAATTTTTACTGCCAAAAGGAACAAACCGGCTGAATTTTATTGGAGGCGCCAGATTTTTTCATGGCGGCGCTATGCTGCAGGAAATTGTGCTGCCAGTTGTCACGGTTACAGAGATGAATGGCAAGCATCTTGAAAAATCAGAAGTACGCCATGTTGGGGTATCTCTTCTTGGTTCAATCAAAAAGCTGGTAACCAACAGGCCCATTTACAAGTTTATCCAGACCGAGCCGGTATCTGAACGGATGAAACCAGTAACGCTGAGAATTTCCCTTCGGGATGGAAATGATCTTATCAGCAATGAAGAAACCATAACTTTTGACAGCACATCTTCATCTTTGGATGACCGCCAGAAGACCGTAAAACTGGCCTTAAAGAATGATTCCTATGACAATAAAAAAGAATATCACCTGGTATTACGAAATGTAGATGACACGGAATATCTCCGGATACCTGTTATTATTGATATTGCTTTTGCCAATGACTTTTAAAGGAAGACATTATGGAACCGGAAACAAGCATTGATACTTTATTAAATGTTCATTTTGCAGGCCGTGTGGTGCGCAAGGATCTTACGAAACTGCTCAAAGAAGGCGCAAATGTTCCGGTATATGTACTGGAATATCTTCTGGGCATGTATTGCGCGGTAGATGATGATGAAGTAATTGCCGAAGGCATGGTCACCGTAAAAAATATTCTTGCTGAAAATTACGTGCGCCCGGATGAAGCGGAAAAGGTAAAATCTAAGATAAAGGAACTGGGTAATTACAAGGTTATTGATAAAGTCACTGTTAAGCTCAATGAAAATAAAGATAAATATGAAGCAATCCTGTCTAACCTTGGCGTTAAAGGCATTGAAATAAGCAGTTCAACGATCCGGAAATATGAAAAACTCCTTGTGGGAGGGATCTGGTGCATTCTCAATCTTGAATATTATTATGATGAAGGCTCAAAAGTGTCTCCTTTCATTATTTCAGAACTCAAGCCGATTCAGATGCCGAATCTTGATTTACAGTCGGTCTTTGATGCCCGCAAAGAATTTACTGAAGACCAGTGGATTGATGCCCTGCTGAGATCCACCGGACTGGAACCGACCAATTTTGAGGAAAGAGTTAAGTGGCATCTGCTGGCAAGACTGATTCCGTTGGTGGAAAATAATTATAATATGTGTGAACTCGGTCCCAGGGGAACCGGTAAAAGTCATATATATAAAGAAATCAGCCCGAATTCCATTTTAGTATCCGGTGGGCAAACCACTGTTGCCAATCTCTTTTACAATATGAGCAGCAGACAAGTCGGACTGGTTGGTATGTGGGATGTCGTGGCTTTTGATGAAGTGGCTGGAATCAGGTTTAAAGACAAAGACGGCGTGCAGATTATGAAGGATTTCATGGCATCCGGATCTTTCTCAAGGGGACGGGATGTTATCAATGCAAATGCTGCAATGGTTTTTGTGGGCAATATTAATCAAAGCGTTGATGTCCTTGTAAAGACCGGGCATCTGTTTGCACCGTTTCCGGAAGAAATGATTGATTCCGCTTTTTTTGACCGCATGCACGCATACCTGCCGGGTTGGGAAATCCCAAAAATGCGACCGGAGTTTCTGACAAATCAGTATGGATTGATTGTTGATTTCCTGGCCGAATTCTTCAGGGAAATGCGAAAGCGCAGTTTTACAGATGCCATTGATAAGTTTTATAAAATCGGAAACAACCTGAACCAGCGGGATGTCATAGCCGTGCGCAAAACGGTTTCAGGATTGTTAAAGCTTCTTTATCCGCACGGTGAATATGATAAGGATGCAGTGGAAAGATGTTTTGTGTATGCCTTGGAAAGTCGGCGTCGTGTGAAGGAACAGTTGAAAAAAATTGGCGGCATGGAATTTTATGATGTTCATTTCAGTTATATTGATAACGAATCTCTGGAAGAAAAGTTTGTCAGTGTTCTGGAACAGGGCGGCGGATCTTTGATTCCTGAAGGTCCTATGAATCCGGGCACGATGCACACAGTTACATTAGGCACGTCTGATCACCTCGGACTCTATCGGCTGGAACTCCAGATTACAGGGGGCAATGGCAAGCTGTCTATTTCCGGGTCCGGTGCAAATACAAAAACCAAAGAAGCCATAAAGATCGCCTTTGACTATTTTAAAGCCAATATCTCCCGTGTCAGCTCGATGAGCAAAGTGGGTGACCACGACTATCACCTGCATATCGTTGAGATGCATAATACAGGCGCTGTAACCGCCTTGACCTTGTGCAGTTTTATTTTATTCTGCTCCGGGCTCATGGGCAAATCCATCCAAAGTCAGATGGTCATCCTGGGCGATATGAGCCTTGGCGGAACCATTATCAACACCTCAAACCTGGCAGAAACCCTCCAGGTAGCATTTGATTCCGGTGCCAAGCGGCTGCTGATCCCCATGAGCAACGTCGGTGATATCCCGTCAATTCCTGGTGAACTTTTTGCCAAATTCCAGACCAGTTTTTATGCCGATCCGGTAGATGCTGCGTTTAAGGCGCTGGGGGTGGAATGAATTTTCACTTTTTTGCACTGATAAAAAAAAGTATTTCAAAGATAGTCGGCCGGATAAAACAGACTTTGGCTTTCTTGAAAAACACTTTTCAAAGTATACCGGATATTGTATCGTCTGAAATCGAATTGGTTTTTATTATTGCCGGTTCTCAGCTGTTTACTTTGGAATGGAACTTGAAAAATATTTTAATCAAATACCTTTGTGAGGAGAGTTTATCAGATGAATATTTGTATTGTCGGTACCGGATATGTCGGTCTTGTAACCGCCGCGTGCTTCGCTGAAATGGGGAATCAGGTTTATTGTGTTGATATTAATACGGCAGTTATTGAGACATTAAATAATGGGGGGATTCATATTTATGAACCCGGGCTTGAGGATATTGTTCAGCGCAATCTTACTGATAAGCGATTGACCTTTACAACGGATATCTCAGAAGGAATGGCGAACTCCCTGTTTGTTTTTAATTGTGTGGGGACTCCGCCCAATCCGGATGGCTCATGTGATCTGTCGTATGTTTTTAATGTTGCCGAACAGATCGGCAAGCACATGACGGATTATAAAATTATCATTAATAAATCGACAGTTCCTGTCGGGACAGCTGATAATGTCCATGAAATCATACAAAGTGAGTTAAAGCAGCGAGAGGTGGAGTTTGAATTTGATGTGGTATCCAACCCGGAATTTCTTAAAGAAGGGGATGCCATCAAAGATTTTATGAAGCCGGATCGGATTATTATCGGAACAGATAATGCGAAAGCGGCTAGTTTGCTATCTGAATTATATGCCCCGTTTGCCCGAAGCCGGGATAAATTTATTACAATGGGTGTTCGAAGTGCTGAAATGACAAAATATGCCGCCAATTGCATGCTGGCCACCAAGATCTCATTTATTAATGAAATAGCCAATATCTGTGAAGCCGTGGGAGCAGATATAAAGGATGTGCGAGTCGGAATCGGGGCGGATCATAGAATTGGCTATCATTTTATCTACCCTGGAGTCGGATATGGCGGTTCTTGTTTTCCCAAGGATGTTAACGCACTGATCCAGACGGCCGTGAATTCCAGCTATGCCCCGGAATTATTGAAAGCGGTCGATGGCGTGAATAATCGGCAAAAGCTGATGCTGGCTGAAAAGATATGTAAGTATTATGAGCCATCCGGCGGTGTAAAAGATAAAGTGTTAGCCCTGTGGGGACTTTCTTTTAAAGCAAATACGGATGATGTCAGGGATTCCGCCGCTCTTGAAATTATCCGGCATCTCACTGCATTGGGAATGAAGGTGCGCGCCTATGATCCGGCCGCCGGTGATAATGCGCAAAAATCACTTGCGGCTGATCCTCTGGTTGAAATTTCGGATAATCAGTATGAAATTATTAACGGTGCCGATGCCATGGCGGTTGCTACTGACTGGAATCAGTTCCGAAATCCCGATTTTGATATGATCAAAAAGAATCTCAAAGAATCGGTTATTTTTGACGGAAGGAACCTGTATTCACCCAAACAAATGTCTGAACTGGGGTTCCGTTATTTTGGTGTCGGGCGCCAGTCCGTGAGTTGATGTTTTTCATGATTTATTTTGTTTTTATCAATACCGGGAATCTTTGAAAAGAATCTGCAATTATTCATGAACATTTTTTATATTCTTATATCCGCCATACTGTATACGATTTCGTTTCCTAAATTTAATTTATGGTGGTTTGCTTTTATTGCATTAGTTCCGTTTTTTTTGGCACTGGATAATGCCGATACTTCGTTAAAAAATATTTTTTATGGGGTTCTATGGAGTGTCGGACATGTTTTTGGCATGGGGTACTGGGCTTTTTTTACCATTTTAAATCATTATGAAGTGCCTTTTTTCAAGTCTGCTTTATTTTTTTTCCTGTGTATCGTTATACCCATGGTAGTGATTTATACCGGTTTTGCGATTTTATACCGACTGCTGCAACGGGATCGTTTGTTCTTTTATGCCTTTGTTGCCCCATCTCTCTGGGTTTTTGCTACATACATAAAAGAAGTAGTTTCTTTTTTAATCCCCTGGGGTGGGATTGAGTATGCCCTTGTTCCTTTTTCAAAATTTATTCAGTTTGCTGATCTAACAGGTGGTTATGGTATTATGTTTATTGCCGTGTCGGTTAACTCGCTGTTCGTTTATTTTTTAAAGCGTCTAAAACTTTTGAAAAACCGTCAGGGCATTGATGATAAAGGCTCAGATAAAACTAGCGCAACTTCGATTGTTAATGTGGTTTCCCCTTTAATTCTCATTGTTCTGCTAATTGTAATTCCGGTGGTCTATGGTGCACACCAGTTAAGCAAAATCGATTTAATTGTTGGACAGGAATATAAAGCCGGGAAATCCGTCCAGGCGGTTCTGGTCCAGGGAAATTTCAGCACAAAAGAACGCTGGAGTGGAATGGGGTTTTATCAACGGGTGATGAACTACCTTGAAATGTCTGGTGATAAGTCTGGGGACAAAGGGCAGGGGAGCGAACGAGTTATCGTGTGGCCGGAAAATACGTTAAATTCATCGTCAAAGCTTAACGATGCAATGTTTGTTGAAATCATGCGGTATATTGGAGAAAATTCGCTGCTGATCTCCGGCGGTCTGAAAGCGGACCACAAAAATAATAATGTTTTTAACTCAGCATATTTTATATCCGGAACCGGGCGCTTGTTGCGCTACGATAAACATATTCTGCTGCCATACTCCGAGACTTCTCCGTTGATTGATTTGCTGGATACTTATTACGCCGCACCCAATAATTTCAGTGCCGGTCAGACCCCTTTATGTATTAATGCGCCCGGCGGCAACGTCGGTGTGTCGATCTGCTTTGAGATCTTATACCCAGGGTTTATTTGTCAATCCGTAAAAGAGGGCGCTCAATACCTGGTGAACATTTCAAATGATTCATGGTTCGGTGATTCGCCCATGCCTTATCTTCATTTAAACGCAGCTCGTTTACGGGCGGTTGAGAACAGAAGGTTTTTGCTTCGTACATCAAACAGCGGTTTTTCAGCAATAATTTCACCGACCGGAAAGGTGATGGCACAAAGCCGGCTTTTTACTAAAGAACGTGTTGATGGTGATTTTATAAAATTAGATCAATTAAGTTTTTATGCCAAACATGGGAACCTGATCTTGCTTGGAGCAGCCATAATCCTTTTAACTGCATTGATTCAGGTTGTCCTGAAAAATGAATAGGATTGGGGAGATTAAATAAATTTCAATTTATTCTGTTCACGATCCTTACGGTTTCTGGTTTTCCTTAATCATTTTTTCCAGTCCAATCCGCATGTTTTCCCGCCGACGGAATGCGTCGGCTTCATCACCGAACATTTCATTCTGCAGCGCTTCAATCTTTTTGTTTTTGGTTTCATCGGTAAAGCCTGTATTCTCGAGAATCTTTTTTTCTTTTTCCCTGTAATCGGCTTTATTTTGTTTCTCAGCCACTATCTGCTGATCCACTTTATCCAGTCGTTCGACCACTTCCGGGGTGAAAAATTCATTCCGGAATTCTTTGATTTTCTTCTGACGCAATTCATCAGAATCAATTTCATCCATGTCTTTTTTGTAGATTAACAGTTTTTCTTTGTATCTATTATAATCATTTGGGTGCTCTTCGATGGCATCGGCATCTTCTCCCCACATATCATCATTTAGTTGTTTCAGCATGTCTTCTTTTGCATCTCCGTAAAGCGATTTGTCACCGACAATGTCTGCTCGCCGAAATGCATATTCTTTTGCCTTGACATCAGATCCGAAAAGCTTGTCCGCAAGTTCAACGCCCAGCCGGTCTCTTCTGAACTCCTGAATCTGTTTTAAAGTTTCAATCGCTTCTTCAGTTGATTTGGCGCTGGTAAGATTCCTGAACTCTTCTGTCAGGTCCATTTCACATTGCAAATAGTTTTTATAGGTTTCAAAAAGCGTCCGGGCTTCTTCTTCTGAAAATTCAGAAAATAAATATTTTTTTACTTCATCAAAATGTTCGCCAAGGGACGTGCTTTTTTTAAACAAATGTTCCAGGTGTTTAAAGTATTTTAATGTGGTGTATGAGTTAATTAGTCCTTCTCCAAATATTTTCCTGAGATCCAGGCCTGTCTCCTGCTGGGCAATGGGGCCCTGGCCGGATTCTTCAGGAGTTGAATTTAAAGATGTACTCTCAGAGGTTAATTTATTTCGAGGCAATGATCGCCGGGCTTTTTTTACGTCTTCAAGGCTAATGTTATAGCTTTTATCAAATATGTATTGGGTTTGTTTTTTGTCTTTCGGAAACAGCCAGTAGCCGATCAATAAGAAAAGCACAAAAATCCCAATGAGTGCGACAGCTTTCTTGCTTTTAATTGTCATAACAGAGCCTCTCGAAGAAACCAATTTTGAGATAGATAGTTTATGATATGTCTGAAAATTTTTAATCATACTGATAGCAGGTATACCGTTTCCGGGCAAGACGTTTTCACTACGCGGCAATAAATAAATTATTCCCGGCAAACTGTAAAAAGAAAAGGGGCACCTCTATAGAAGGTGCCCCTTTTCTTTTTCATTCCACGTTTGATGGCTTCGTAAAAAGTCCAAATTTTTTGTTGCGCTTCATCCTTCGTTTCTTCATGGTACGATAAGTACAAATTATCACTCAGGATTTGCGCGCCTCAAATTTGGAGCTTTTTTCTTTGCCATCGGAATCTGACTTTTTACGAGTGTATCA
>JAJRPH010000484.1 GCA_024280875.1 Deltaproteobacteria bacterium
AATCAGTGCTTCCAGCGTGGGAATCTTTTTAAATAAGGGGATCGGGTCCAGAAAGAGACTGATCTTAAGGGCGTATATATCAAGTGCATAAATGAATATGGCCAGAATTGACTGCCGGGTTACAAGCGTATTAAAAAGATGGTCAAGGGTCCTTAATGATGAGCTTTTAATGCGCTGTTCGATTTTTTTGAACTGAAGCCATGTAAATATGAAGAAAAAAGCAGCCATGCATAGAAAAAAAAGCAATGATTCAACCCGCAGAAAACCGGAATCTGCAGAAGGCTGATAAGTGGAATAAATAAGCAGCGCTATAATGTAATATAAAAAGTTACCAAACATTATTTATTTTCATCAACCTATGGTAAATTCTTGAAAAATCATATTATAATGGCAAAGAAAAAAGCTCCAAGTTCAAGGCGCACAAAACCTGAGAGATGATTCGTACTTTTCGTACTTTTCGTACTTTTCGTACTATGAAGAAACGAAGGATGCAGTGCAACGCAGAAATTGGACTTTTTGCGAAGCCATTATTTATAATATCGTTCTTTTTCACTGTAGATACAACCGCAGTATTGCTGTCTGTACATTTCCAGCTGTTTTGATATTGTGATTCCTTCCTTCCAGCCTGCTCTGAAATTTTCATAATAAAAGTCAATACCCACTGTTTTTCCGATTGATTCGCCGAAAGATTTAATTAGTTCATGGTTCTGGAATTTACTGTAGAGCAGGGTCGATGAATAAAAGTCAAACTTTCCTTTTTTTGCAATCAGCGCAGTTGTTAAAAGACGGTCATGATAGCATACATTACATCGGTTTTTTTCTCTGAAAATTATTTTTTGTAAAAACCCCTCAAGGTCGTATTCATCCTGATAAATTACCTTCAATTCGATTTGGTTGGCATACTTTTCAAGTGCCTGCTGCCGTTTTACGCATTCGGTATAGGGGTGAATGTTGTTTTTATAAAAAAATCCCATCACATCATAATTGTTTTCACGAAGTGTTTTCACGGGATAAATAGAACAGGGGCCGCAGCATGTATGCAGCAGAATTTTCATGATCGATCTCCGAAAATAGCGGTTCCGATGCGGACCAGTGTTGCTCCTTCTTCAATCGCCACTTCAAAGTCCCCGGTCATTCCCATGGAAAGTTCTTTCATTTCAATATTTTCTATGGATTCTTGCCGAATCTGATGTTGCAGCTGTGACAGGGTTTTAAAATAAGGCCGAACTTTTTCAGGCTGGTTAAAAAAAGGCGGCATGGTCATTAACCCTTTTACAGACAAGTTTTCAAGTTTGCTGATATCCTTTATCAAAGATATCGTATCTTTTGTTGCCACGCCGGATTTTGTCGCTTCCATGGCAATATTTACCTGAACCAGAATTTTTTGAATTTTGTCCAGTTTTTTTGCCTGCCGGTTGATTTCCTTTGCCAGTTTTAAGGTGTCAACCGAATGGATAAGGTCAAAATAGCGAACAACATACTTTGCCTTGTTTGACTGTAAGTGGCCGATGAAGTGCCACGACAGACGGCTGTCGGCTATTTTATCAATTTTTTGCATGGCTTCCTGGATATAATTTTCTCCAAAAATAAATACCCCGGCTTCAACAGCGGCCTTTACATTTTTCGATGAAACAGTCTTGCTGACAGCCACGAGTCTCATAGTTGAAGGGTCTCTGCCGCAGGACAATGCGGCTTCTTTAATCCTGTTTCTGATTTTTTTAATTCGATCTTGCATGGTTAATTTTTTCCAGCTCTTGTTTTACGGTCCGTCAATTTGCTCTTTCGGGATATTACACCCAGCCTGTACAACTGATCAAGAACTTCACATACGGGCAGTCCGACCACATTGGAATAGGATCCATTAATACTTTTTACCATGAAAGATCCGAGTCCCTGAATGGCATATCCTCCGGCTTTATCATAGGGCTCTTCGGTATGAATATACCATTCAATCTCTTCATCGGTCAGTTTTTTAAAAATAACTTCGGTTTTTATAACATCGGAGAAAATGGTTGATGTATTTTTACAGACAATTGAATACCCGGTAAGAACAACATGGAGATAGCCGCTCAATTGTTGAATCATTTGCCGGGCGTCAGATTCGGATTCCGGTTTTTCAAGTATTGAGTTATTAATTAGAACAATGGAATCCGCCCCGATTACCCAGCTGTCCGGATTTTTACCTGCAACATCCTGCGCTTTTGCCTCAGCCAGTGTCCGGACATAATTTTCCGGTTTCAACAGCAGAAAGTCGTTTTCCTGAACACAGCTCGGTATAATGGTAAACTCTATTCCGGCATTTTCAAGAAGGCGTCGACGGCGGGGTGATTTTGATGCCAGTATGATCTGTGAATTATGAATTATCATTTCCATGCGGTTTTTTAATCAGTTAAAAAGTTGGTTAAAATGTAAATAAAAATTGTTATCACAATGTATCTTATATTTAAATTATAATTTGATAAATGAATTAAAAAATCACACGGAAGTTTGCTTGACAATTAATTTAATAACCGTTAAGAAGGCAATCACAATTTAGAACTCGCCTGGGTGGCGGAATTGGTAGACGCAAGGGACTTAAAATCCCTCGGT